>CATNEU010000018.1 GCA_950097605.1 uncultured Oscillospiraceae bacterium
GCCGCCTGGGCCGCGCCTGCCTTCAGCATTTGGGGAGAGACAGCGAACGCCGCAGTGAAGACCATTGCAAGCGATAGAACGCCCGCCAGCAGTTTTTTTGTCCAATTCCTTTTCATAATTTCTCCTCCTTCTATGTTTTCCGAATTTCGGCAAAGACCGCCGGCCGGCCGGTTTATGCCGATTTCATCTTCAAGATAGCACAGTTTCTTGAAAAATCAAGAGAGAAGAGGAAGAATTGTATGGTAAATTGTAATATTTGTATGACATTTGCAATAGAACAATGTATATTTTTCGGATATCACAAATACATGCAATATAAAAAGTGGGTATTCCTGCATGAAATACCCACTTTGCTGTTGAATAAAAAGAGTTGCAGGATGCGCCCGATTTGTATGGACTAGATTTTATCACCATACTTGTCAAAGTTGTAGGTCGTTTGTTTTCCCTGCATATCGGTCACAGTTGTCTGGCGGTTACCGTCGGCGTTTTTGCCATAAGTAATTGTGATTGCATCGGTCTTCTTGCCCGAAGCGTCGAACTGCTGGACGCTGTTTGCGCGCGGCAGGCCGTTTTCGTCTGTGGCATAGCCAAACTGCAAACGGGAACCGTCCGCAATGTTTTGGATACCGGTGATTACCGAGCCGGTGCTGTCGTAGGTAAACAGGATGGATTTACCGTTTGCCAGGATAATCGCCGAGAGGTTGCCCTGTGCGTTGTAGCCAAAGGTGGCTTCGGATACGCCGTCTCTCATGATACTCTGAATGCGCGGGCCGCGGCTGGCAGTGGCCGTATAGTAGCTTAGGGTATAGTTGGAACCCACATTTTCATAGGAGGCGACCGTGCCGTCTTCGTTGAGAACGACAGAAATCTCAAAACCAGTGTCTTTGGCATACGTCCCCACGGTATACGCGCTGTGTGTAATTACGTAGGTATCTTCATTGACCACCAAGATATAGCCGCGGTCATCCGCCAGCGCACCGGGTGTATAGTCATACGTGAAATAGTGCCGCTGCCCGTCTTCGTCGGTATGCACATAAGCGTCGTCGGAAATTTTATCAATTCTATCACTGCCACTGTAAGAAAAATGGTCTCCGAATTCGGATGTCTGCGTACTCTGCGCGTTATAGTAGAGCACGCCGCTTCCATACTCGCCGGAACCAAAGTAGAGGTTGCCGTTGTAAAAATTGACAAAGGCCATATTTCTCAATGTGCCGAGGTTCCAGCTTTTAGAGGCGCTATAGTAGTTGTAAGCAAGGTTTCTGTCCTGCGCAACCTGCTCGACTGGCACGCTGGGCACGGTTTCCGGACCGTATGTGTTGATGGGATTGCCCCAGGTATCAAAGGATTTGAAGGTCTTTGAGCCGTCGGGATTGTCAACGGTTATCCTGTGGTCGCCATAGGTAAATTCCCAGGTAAAATCCAAATTGGTCGACTGGTTCCATTGCCGGATCGCCATGGCTTTCCGTACTTTATCAAACTGCGGGGAGATCCCTTTGGTGTTGTTATAATCATGCAGATTGTTAAGGCCGCCTCCCAGATCTATGATAACGCCGGTACCGTCCGTATTGGAGACGTCTCCGAAACTCATAATGCCGCTGTAGTACCAAATAAACGTGTTTCCATAGCCTTCCGGCATGCGCTCGAACTCGATGTCCTTCGCGTCGATCGGGTTGCCCTCCTTGGTGGGTTTAAAATGTATATTGCCGAATTCCGACGTGCGCACGTCTGTCAGCACGCCGTTTGCGTCGTATTTAAAATCTGCGACAAACAAATCTTGCAGCTCTGCGAAGGTCTGTTCCAAATGCAGCAGCTTTCCGGATTCATCAAAGGTCAGCGAACGTTTTTCGGAATGGACGGCGTATCCCCTGCCTGTAAAGGCGAGGCTGTTGCCATAGCCGTCCTGCCATTTGTTTGCCAGCGTAAAATAGCGCTTGCCGCCGTCCGCTTCGGTAAATTCATAGGCGTTTTCATGCAGCTTTTTAATGGATTGGTCAAAAAGGCTTGATACGCCCGCGCCGAAAAATTTTTTCTCTGGATCTAGCGAGTTATAGGTCAGTGCAAACGGCGTGCCGGCTATGTGAAAGTCCATCACGATATTGCCGGTAAACGCGTTAAAATATACGGTGGTGTTGGGATCGTAAAACCAAGTCATCATGCGGTTTAAATTGCCTTCGATGCCGAGGTTCTGCCCCGCGATCATCTGCTTCTGCGGTACGTATGGATCTGTTTCCGCCGCTTGGGACGCGCTGGCCCGCAGTGCATTTGGCGAGACGGCGAACGCCGCGGTGAAGACCATCGCAAGCGACAGAACGCCCGCCAGCAGTTTTTTGCTCCAATTCCTTTTCATAATTTCTCCTCCTTCTATGTTGCGAGTTGCAGCGAAAGCCGCCGGCCGGTCCGGCTCCCGCTGCGGCTGTCTTTACCATAGCACAATACCTCGAAAAAGCAAGAGATAAGCTGGAGAATCACGGTAAATGAAGTACTATTTGTGCAACTGTTTAAATAGAACCATGCATATTTTCATGTTCATATGCACATGAAAACGAAGAGACAAATAGCAGCGGCGGACTCTAAAAACCGCAGAGAACGCAGCCGGTTATCGGCTGCGTTCTCTGCGGATAATGAGGTCTTATATCTTGGGGCGCCGGCTCTGGTCCGGCAGGTTATAAACTGCCGTCCAGCTTCTTTTCAATAAACTCGTCATAGGTGCATGCGCGGTCGGTCAGGCCGTCGGGCGTCAGCTCGATGATGCGGTTCGCAACGGTTTGGATAAACTGGTGGTCGTGCGAGGAAAACAGCAGATTGCCTTTAAAATCAATCAAGCCGTTGTTGACCGCCGTGATAGACTCCAGGTCCAGGTGGTTGGTGGGTTGGTCGAGGACCAGCACGTTTGCGCCGAACATCATCATGCGGGAGAGCATGCAGCGCACCTTTTCGCCGCCCGAGAGCACCTGGACAGGCTTGCGCACGTCGTCACCCGAGAACAGCATTTTGCCCAGAAAGCTGCGCAGGTAGGTTTCCGTGGTATCCGAGGCATACTGTTCCAGCCATTGGATGATACTGAGGTCGCAGCCGTCAAAGAAGCGGGAATTGTCCTTTGGAAAATACGACTGCGAGGTGCTGATGCCCCATTTAAAGCTGCCCTCGTCGGGTTCAAGCTCGCCCATGAGGATCTGAAACAGCGTGGTGTTGGCAATCTCGTTTTCCCCCACAAACGCAATTTTGTCGCCCTTGCCGACGGTGAACGAGACGTCATGCAGCACCTGCACGCCGTCAACGGTTTTGGAGATGCCGTCCACCGAAAGAATCTCCTTGCCCGCCTCGCGGTCCATCGTGAAGCCGACGAACGGATAGCGGCGGGAGGAAGCGGGCATCTCTTCGACCGTGAGCTTCTCCAGCAGCTTTTTGCGGGAGGTTGCCTGCTTGGATTTGGATTTGTTGGCGGAAAAGCGCTGGATAAAGCTCTGCAGCTCTTTGATCTTGTCCTCGCTCTTTTTGTTCTGGTCGCGGAGCATACGCTGCATCAGTTGGCTGGACTCATACCAGAAATCATAGTTGCCGACATAGATTTTGATTTTGGAAAAGTCGATATCCACAATGTGGGTGCAGACGTTGTTGAGAAAATGCCTGTCGTGCGATACGACGATCAGGGTGCCGGGGAAATTGATCAAAAACTCCTCGAGCCAGCCGATTGAGCGGATGTCCAGATGGTTGGTCGGCTCGTCGAGCAGGATGATTTCGGGCTTTCCGAACAGTGCCTGTGCAAGCAGCACTTTTACCTTCTCGCTGCCCGTCAGGCCCGCCATACCGGCATACAGCAGGTCGGTGCCGAGCCCCAGCCCTTGCAGCAGCCTTCCCGCCTCGGTTTCGGCTTCCCAGCCGTCAAGCTCGGCAAACTCGGCCTCGAGCTCGGAGGCGAGGTGGCCGTCCTCCTCGGTGAAATCCTCCTTGGCATAGAGCGCTTCCTTCTGCTGTATAATCTCATACAGGCGCGGGTTGCCGAGCATAATGGTATCAAGCACGGTATATTCGTCAAATGCGAAGTGGTCCTGCTTGAGCACCGACATGCGCGTGCCCGCGTCAACGGCAACTTCGCCGGTAGTCGGTTCCAGGTCGCCGGATAAAATTTTGAGAAAGGTGGACTTTCCGGCGCCGTTTGCGCCGATCACGCCGTAGCAATTGCCGGGTGTAAATTTCAGGTTGACGCCTTTAAACAAGTCCTGCCCGCTGAAGTTCAGACTGAGGTTTGATACTGTAATCATGTTTCCTCCCATAACGCTTGTCCGGAAAAGGCGCCTGCACTGCATGCAGGTTGCTTCGCTTTCCCGGAAAAATTCATACAAATCCTATTCTAGCACAAAAGACTTCTCTGTAACAGACAATACGCTATATTTTTTCAGGTTTGGCGCAGGTGCAAACAGGCCGACGGCGGCCAAAATTGTCCGCTTTCTTTTCGAGCAGGCAGCCCGCTTGTGCAGAAATTTGCCGCAACTGGTTGTAAAATCCGCCCAAGTTCTTTATAATAAAGAATTGAAAGAAAATGAATGCGAGCTAAAGAGAGGTAAAAGGACAAGATGAATGCAATTGGGTTTGATAACGATACGTATTTGAAAATGCAGTCCGAGCATATCCAGAGACGGATTGAGCAGTTTGACAACAAACTGTATCTGGAGTTCGGCGGCAAACTGTTCGATGACTACCATGCGTCGAGGGTGCTGCCGGGCTTTGCGCCGGACAGCAAAATCCGAATGCTGATGCAGCTGGCCGCGGAGGCCGAGGTTGTAATCGTCATCAACGCGGCGGATATTGAAAAGAACAAGCTGCGCGGCGACCTGGGCATTACCTACGATGTGGACGTGCTGCGCCTGATCGACTCGTTCCGGGATATCAACCTATACGTCGGCAGCGTCGTGATCGCGCAGTATGCAGGGCAGCCGGCCGCCGACGCGTTTAAGCAGCGGCTGGAGCTGCTGCATATCAAGGTCTATCTGCACTACCCGATTGCCGGGTATCCGGCCAACATTCCGCTGATCGTCAGCGACGACGGCTATGGGAAAAATGAATACATTGAAACCACCCGGCCGCTCGTGGTCGTGACGGCGCCCGGGCCCGGCAGCGGCAAGATGGCCACCTGTCTGTCCCAGCTCTATCATGAATACAAACGCGGCGTCAAGGCCGGCTATGCCAAGTTTGAAACCTTTCCGATCTGGAATCTGCCGCTCAAACATCCGGTCAATCTGGCCTACGAGGCCGCAACGGCTGATTTAAACGACGTCAACATGATCGACCCGTTCCATCTCGAAGCCTATGGAAAAACCACTGTAAACTACAACCGGGATGTGGAAATCTTTCCGGTGCTCAACGCAATCTTTGAAAAGATCACGGGGAAAAGTCCGTATAAGTCCCCGACCGATATGGGCGTGAACATGGCCGGAAACTGCATCTATGACGACGAGGTGGTGCGCGAAGCCTCCAAACAGGAGATCATCCGGCGGTATTACCACACCCTCTGCGACCAGCGGCAGGGACGTGCGGACGGGGATACCGTCTACAAACTGGAACTTGTGATGAACCAGGCGGGCGTATCCATCGAGCAGCGCACGGTGGTGCAGCACGCGCTGCGGACAGCCGAAGAAACCGGTATGCCCGCGGCGGCGCTCGAGCTGCCCGATGGCAAGGTGGTGCTGGGCAAAACCTCCTCGCTGCTCGGCGCGTCGGCAGCCGCGCTGCTCAATGCGCTCAAGGCGTTGGGGGGCATCAACCACAAGATGCATCTGATCTCTCCGATTGTGATTGAGCCGATCCAGCGGCTGAAAACCCAGCATCTGGGCAACAACAACCCGCGCCTGCACACAGATGAAATTCTGATTGCGCTGTCGATCAGCGCAGCGACCAACCCAACCGCGGAGCTGGCGCTGGGACAGCTTCCCAAGCTGCGCGGCTGCGAGATGCACTCCTCGGTCATTCTCTCCCAAGTGGATGAGATCACGCTGAAAAAATTGGGGCTGAACCTGACCTGTGAGCCGCGCTACCAGACCAAGCGGCTGTTTCATAAATAGTGGATATGCTGTCTGCATCGGGCGCGCGAAGCCCAAACGGAAGCTGGGTGTTAAAAAGCCATACGAAACCGGATGTCCGGTTTCGTATGGCTTTGTTTGTTTATGGCAAGTTGCCGGGAGCAGGCGGGCTTGCGTGCTGCTCCAGATAATGCAGGAATTCCGCGAAGGGGAGGGCCGGGCTGTATAGATATCCCTGGTAGATCGTGCAGCCGATTTCGAGAAGTTTGTCGCGCTGCGTCTCGGTTTCCACAAACTCGGCGATCATTGAAAATCCCAGACTGTTCGAGAGATAGACGATTGACGAAATGATCTGGGTGCAGCGCGCGTTGGTCAGCAGCTCGCGCACCAAGGACCCGTCCAGCTTGACAATGTCGAATTCGTTGTTCTGGAGATAGAGCATCGAACTGTGGCCCATCCCGAAATCGTCCAGAATCAGCTTGGCACCAAACTTCCGCAGGCCGAACAGAAGATCCATCATGGCCTTTGTGCCGGAGAGGGCGGTTTGCTCGGTAAGCTCCACGCCGATATTGGCGGGCTGCGCACCGGTTTCCCGGATGATCTCGCAGACGCGCGCGGCGAAGTCCGGGTCGCCGAGCTGCGCCGCCGATACGTTGACCGAGAGGTTTAATCCGGGGTGGCCCATCTTATCCAACTGCACCGAGGCTTTGCAGGCCTGCCTGAAAATCCAGTAGCCCAGCTCGTCGAGCAGTCCATCCTGCGTGGCCAGCGCGATCAGCAGCGGCGGATAGAGATACCCGCCGGTCTTGTATTCCCAGCGCAGAAGCGCTTCGGCGCCAACGACGGCGCCCGTGCTGTCGGTCTGCGGCTGGTACCACAGGTGCACATCGCCGTTTTTCAGCGCATAGCGGAAGTCCGAGACCAGCATTTTGGCGGTGGAGCCCAGGCGGTCCCGCCGGACCAGCAGCGCCGGCTCGATGCCGCGCGCCTCGTGCTGCTTGAAGAAAACGGTGAGCTTTTCGATGTCGCGGGCGAGCGTGTGCATATACCGTTCCTGCGAAATCCGCACAAACGGCAGATAGATCAGGATACCGATTACCAGGTTGACAAGCTGCAAGGCGCTTCCTGCGACCGAGCCGGTTGCAGTGTAGCCGCTGAGCAGCACCGGCGTGGTCCAATGCACCGATTGTACGGTGCAGCCGACCAGGCCGGTTGCGACAGCAAAGCAGGAGGTCAGCGTCAGCACGATCGGCGTGAGGATAAACGGGATCAGCAGCATCGGGTTGAAAATGACGGGAAGGCCAAAGAGCAGCAGCTCGTTGATGTTAAACAGCATGGGCGCCAGCGAAATTTTGGCAAGCTTTTTCACGTTGCGGCGCTTGCTGGTGACCAGAATCGCAATCAGCAGGCAGAGCGCGCTGCCGCAGCCGCCCATGAGCACGAACGTATCGAAAAAGGTTTTGGTAAAAATTTCGGTGGGAATCTGTCCGGCGGCTGCAAGCTGCGCGTTGATCGAAAGCCCTTTTTCAAACAGATCGCCGGCCACCGGCTCCATCACGTTGCCGCCGTGGATGCCGCAGAACCAGAGCAGGTGCAGCAAAAAGATATACAAAAGCGAACTGCCGAGATTGCGCCCCCTGTTTTCAAACAGCAGCGAAAGGCCGCGGGAAAACAGCTCCTGAAAGTTTGCGACGCCGAATAGATGGACGATGACCACGTTGACGCCTGCGAACACCAGCAGTACGACGGCTGCCGGAAGAATCGCGGAAAATGCGAGGTTGAACTCGGCGTCCGCGCCGTCCGCGTGGTTGCGGATGTGCAGCCACTTGATGCGGGAAAACCGGTCGAACAGAATGCTGGCGGTCAGCGCCACCAGGATTGCAGTGAACAGCCAGGAGGCGGAGAAGATGTCCGTCTGTTCGCGGACGCCTGCGAACACGATATAGGCGCAGACCGAGACAATGGGGCAGGAAATGGGATTGATGCGCGGGTTGTCCGCCGACTGGGCATAGCTGAAACTAATGGTGATCAGCATGACGAGGGAGAGGACGTCAAGTGTGCCGCGCTGAATGCCCGACAGCAGCTCGCGCACGGCGCCGCCCAGCAGCCCATCCAAGAATGTCTGGTAAGGCGGAATCGGCAGATTGAGCAGCATCACGGCCGCACAGCCCGCCATGAGGATCGGAATGGCATAAACCAGGCCCTGTTTGAGCACGTTTAGAATCCGGTTGTCGTCAATGGCCTCATAGAGTCTGCTGATACGGCCGGCTGGTTGTATGGGCAAAGCAATCCCCCCTTTGTCACCGTGTCAATTCCATGAAAAATGATCTCTTTTGTCACTTATTTTATCATATGCAGAACAAGGTTGCAAAGAAAATCGGTTGCTTTTTGAGGAAAAAATGGAGCGTGCTGCAAAGCGACATAGTTTTACATAAAAAGGTTAACACACGCGGGCGCGAATGAAACCATATACGGGCAGTCATATGTGACCATGCCCGGACATACATTGGGATAGAGCCTGTATGCGGGAGGCGAAAAACATGAAGCATCCTCAGAAGCAAAGGACGCTGCGGGATTTGAGGCCCGGCCAGCGCGGCACAGTGTCCGCGGTTGGCGGCGCTGGCGCGGTCAGGCGCCGGCTGGTGGATATGGGCATCACGCCCGGCACCGAGGTTTTGATGCGCAAGGCGGCGCCGCTGGGCGACCCGCTCGAAATCCATTTGCGCGGCTACGAGCTGTCGCTGCGGCGCGCCGAAGCCGCGCAGATCTTTCTGGAATGAGGGCGGGACCCGATCAACCGGCAAAGGAGGGGATGTGGTGGACGTTACAGCGGCGCTGGCGGGCAATCCCAACTGTGGAAAAACAACGCTGTTCAACGCGCTGACAGGCAGCACCCAATACGTAGGCAACTGGCCCGGCGTGACGGTGGAGAAAAAGGAGGGGGTTGTTCAACGGGGGGACGGACAGGTCCGGCTGGTGGACCTGCCTGGCATCTATTCGCTTTCTCCCTATACGATGGAGGAAGTTGTTGCGCGGGACTATGTGGTGGAGGAGCGGCCCGCTGTCATTATCAACATTCTCGACGGCACCAACATCGAACGCAATCTCTATCTCACGTTGCAACTGCTCGAGCTGGGGACGCCGGTGGTCCTTGCGCTGAATATGATCGACGAGGTCCGCGCGCGCGGCGACAGCATCGACGTGCCCGGGCTGTCGCATGCACTGGGCGTGCCGGTGGTGCCGGTCTGCGCCCGGCGCGGCGAGAATCTGGACGAACTGGTCCGTCAGGCGGCCCGCGCGGCGCGGGAGCGGCCTGCGCGGCAGCCGGTTCGGTATGACGCGCGCACCGAACGGGCGCTGCGGGAGGTCGAGGCGCTGCTGGCGGGGCAGGCGCTGCCGGACGGCGTGCCGCCCCGGTATTTTGCGGCCAAGCTGCTGGAGGGGGACGCGCCCACGGCCGCGCGCCTGGGGCTGGACGCGGCACGGCGCGGCGCGGTCGAACGGATTGCCGCCGCCTATGTGCGGGAAGCGGCGCGCGGCGACCGGGAGACGTTGCTGGCCGACGCGCGCTACCAGGTGATCACGGCGCTCTGCGGGCGGTATGTGCGGAAAAAACGCGCGTTTGGCAAGCCCACGCTCTCCGACCGGATCGACCGTGTGGCAACCAGCCGCGTGCTGGCGCTGCCGGTCTTTTTGCTGCTGATGCTCTGCATGTTCCTGCTGGTGTTCGGCCCGGTTGGCGAGACGATGAAACACGCGCTTGAGTGGCTGGCCGGAGAGGTGGCGGCCCCCGCGGTGAGGAACGCGCTCGCCTATGCAGGGGCGCCCGACTGGATGACCGGGCTGCTGGTGGACGGCGTAATCGGGGGCGTGGGCGGCGTGCTGACCGGAAGCCTGCTGTTAGTTATTTCCATCGGGCTTGAGACTGCAGCGGCGATGCGGTATATGTATTAAAATATATTGCCTTTCCAACGGCTGCTGTTATAATAGGAAGCAGAGCCGTAAAGGCGAATGAAAAATAATGCGGTAGAGAACGTATGCAATACGATGTTTACGGAGGGTGAAATGAAGATACTGATTGCAGGGGACGGTAAGGTCGGAGCCTTCCTGACCCGGGAACTCAGTGCGGCTGGGTACGATATCACACTGATTGATTCCAAACAGAATGTATTGGAGAGCAGCATAGAACGCTATGATGTAATGGCAATCCGGGGAAACTGCGCGTCCATGGATATACTGAACCAGGCGGGGGTAAAAGACGCGGACTTGATGATTGCGGCAACCAGCGCGGATGAGATTAATCTTTTAAGCTGCCTGACGGCGCACAGCATGAATGCGAAGATCCATACGATTGCCAGAATCCGCAATCCGGAATACTCCACGGAAATTAACTTTATCCGCGAGGAAATGAATCTCTCCCTGGCCATCAACCCGGAACTGGCGGCAGCCAGAGAGATTTCCAGACTTCTCAAATTTCCCTCGGCCATCAAGATCGACACCTTCTCCAAAGGGAGGGTGGAGATCATGAAATTCCAGATTCCTGAGGGTTCTGTCTTAGACGACTTAAAGGTATGGGAGGTTCCCTCCAAACTGCGGTGCAGCGTCCTCATCTGCGCCGTCGAGAGAGGAAGCGATGTGATGATCCCCAACGGTAATTTCCAGCTGAAATCCGGGGACAAGGTCTCCTTTGTGGCTCCCTCGGCGGAATCCAGGCGATTCTTTAAGGCGGTGGGAATCGTAAACAACAGTGTAAAAAGCGCAATCTTAGTCGGCGGAGGAAGGATTACATATTATCTGGCTCAGATGCTCAAGGACACCCCCATCAAGCTAAAGATCGTGGAGCGTGATCCGGAACAGTGCAGGAAGCTGAGCGAAGAGCTTCCCGGCGTCATCGTGATTCAGGGGGACGGCTCCGACCAGCAGCTTCTTTTAGAGGAAGGGCTCCACGAGACAGAGGCCTTCGCCGCCCTCACCGGTTTCGACGAAGAAAATATCATGCTATCCCTCTATGCCAGGAGCCAGTCGAAAGCCAAACTGATCACCAAGGTCAACCGCACGGCTTTTGAGAGCGTGATCAATGACATGAACCTTGGAAGCGTCATCTACCC
>CATNEU010000019.1 GCA_950097605.1 uncultured Oscillospiraceae bacterium
ATCTCGTCGGCCGGCGGCTTTTTACGCCCAAACATCGACAGCGAAAAAACCTGCGTCTTGGAGAGATCGCTTTTTTTGGCATGTCCTGCACCGCCTTCCTCTCCGAGGCTGCGCAGGTCGTTGAAGATCTCTCCAATTTCCCGCATCGACGCCTCGTCGTAACGGGCCTCGTCTATATCCTCCGAAACCACAACCGTATGGGAAGCGGAGGGAGCCGCCTGCGCACGACCAGGCTCCGACGCGCCCTGCCAGCTTTTTTTGCCACGTGTCTCCCTGTATTTTTTGGTTTTGGAAAGCGCCTCGCTGTCCACCTTCACGGTGGTCTCATAGCGTTTGAGACCGCTGCGGACGATCTCGTCGAGCGTCTCTTCCCGGTGCGGCGGGTCGCTGTCCTCCTGCTGCACCGGGCCGGCCGGCGTTTCTTCCTGCGCGGCTCCGCCGCCGTCCTGCTCTTTTTTATATTGCCTGATCAGCTCGTCAACCGTATATTTCGATGCACCTGTGCCAGCATCCCCCTGCTTGTTTCTGACCTCGCGCAAAATATCATCAACCGTATATCTGGACTGTTTTTTCAGCTCTAAATCCTTCTCATCCATAACGCCTCATCCGCACCCCGTCCGGCGGACACTTCTCCTTCCCTATGTGTAAATACCGGGCCGTCCCCGGAAAAAACCACAGGCTTCCACACGCACCGGCTAGCGGTTGCGCGCACGGATTCCCAGACGCTGCCTCGCAATTTCATACATTAAAATGCCGCCGGCAACCGACGCATTCAGCGAGTTGATCTGGCCGCACATCGGCAGCGAGACTATAAAATCGCATTTCTCGCGGACCAACCGGCCCACACCGCGCCCTTCGGAGCCGATCACCAGACCGACCGCACCCGCATAGTCCACCTCGCACCAGTTCTGCCCGTCCATATCTGCCGCGTAAAACCAAAAGCCCTGCCGCTTGAGCGAATCCATCGTTGCAGCAAGGTTGGGCACCCGGGCCACGCGCACATATTCGCTCGCGCCCGCAGAGGTCTTGGTGACAATTGAGGTCATCGAGGCCGAGCGCCGTTTTGGAATAATCACGCCATGTGCGCCGCAGGCTTCCGCCGTGCGCAGCACCGCGCCCAGGTTGTGCGGGTCCTCCAGCTCGTCCGCAATGATTACAAACGGCGCCTCCCCGCGCTGTTCGGCCACCGACAGGATTTCCTCCACCGTCGCATAGCGGTGCGCGGCGGCCAGCGCTGCAACCCCCTGGTGGGACGCGCCGCCGCTCAGCGCGTCGAGCTTCGCGGCGTTTACTTCCTTGATGACGGCGCCCCCGTCCCGCGCCGCGGCGAGAATGCGCGGCAGGGTGCCGGTGCGCTCTCCCTTTGCAACATACAATGTGTCAATCTCCCGGCCCGCTTTCAACGCCTCATAAACGGCGTTGCGGCCGATTAAAATATCTTCCCGCTGCCCGCTGCCGGACAGTTCCTTTTCATTATTTTTCATTTCACTGCCATTTCTCCAGCGGAATCCCGTTTGTGTCCGGTCCCCAAAGCGGAATGGACAACCCGGCACAGGCTGCCCCACCCGATGCGCGCCGCTTCCGCCGGCAGGCGGCGCCTGGGTGCTTGCACCATATTCCTGTACCATCCACATATTCCAGCATTTATCATATTCTAATACTGATTTAATTATAGCATAGATCATTTGGCATGAAAACAGGCAATACCTACTATTTTACACTGTATTAATACATTTCTGTGAGCGCCCTACCAAGCCGCGCCCCCTGCCGCCGCGCTGCGTGCCGCAAGTTTTCCATATTTGCCGGTTGCCGCCAATGAAAAAAGCAGGGCCCTCTGCAACCGCAGCCCTGCTTTTTTCAATTCGGTTGTACATACCGGTGTGAAGCGTTCGCAGCGGACCGGCCTGCAAACCAGAAACAGCCGCCGGCCACTGCGTACCCACCGGGTGCGCAGTGTGGTTAAAGCTGAAAAAAAGCGCACGCAAAGGTGGCGCCGGCAATGGCTGCGGCGGAGTATTTGAGCAGCCCGTAGATAATGCGGCTGCTGCGCCTCTCCACGCCCAAATCCCGCAGTGCGCTGGAATGGTATTCCCCCGCTATGTTTTCCAAATAGTCCTTTGCTTCCCTGTTGAGATGCGCGTCGTCTTCCGATACGCTCTCATTGCGCACAAAGAGTATCGCCTTTTCAAAAACCTCGTTTTCCGTCACGTTGACTTCCACAATCCGCTTGTTGATCCCTTTTACCATCGGTCTTGCCCTCCTCCGCTTAGTTGCCCTGATAAACTCCCCGCCGGCCAGCCGGGTAAAAACAGAAGCAGCATGTTATATGGCTGTATGAAATCGCCGCCGTGCATGCAATCCGTCTGCCGCACTGTTTTCCTATATGCCCCACAAAAGCGGCTGGTTTCCCACTGTTTTATAGTATTTTTACCGGCAAACCCAGTCCGTATGCACGGGTTTGCCGCAAAAATTCTTTCGGCCGCGCGGCAGTTCGCACAATTTAGGAGGAAAAAACCGAGAGTTTACATAATTTACGTTGAAAACTCGGTTGAGAAAGTTGAAAACTTTTGCAAAACCGGCTCTACATGCCTGCCGGCGTCCGCGGGACCCTGTGCAAAACCCTGGTTATCAACTGTTCCCATCAAAAATTATGTAAACTTATACAAGAACGGTTGCTAATCGGGCTTGTTGGACGTCAAATACCAAATTGCACGTGAAACCGCGTCGCGGACACCCCCGTTTTCGCCCCGGTCCGAGCCGCTTTGATAGTCGTACAGCCTGCAATAGGCGCTCACATCCTCCCGCAGCCGCGCAAGGCAGGCCCTGTCGATGGTCTCCAGCGCGTCTTGGAACGCTTGCGCGTCCTTTGCACCCAGCACCTCCCGCGCCTTGGCGGCCATTCGCAGCGCATGCGGCCGGCAGAAGCACGCCTGGTTTGCAAAGAGCGTACGGAACGCCTGGTCCTTGGCCCACATGCGGCAAACGGTTTCGAGCATCTCCTCGAACGCCGTGTCGATGCGCGTGCAGACATAGCAGCCGTCTGGACGCGGCTGCTCCGCTTTCGCACCGAACAGGCCCCTGCGCGGCTTTGCGGGCGGGTGTTCGTCCACCCACGCCAGGCGGCTTTCCAGCAGCAGCGCGAGCGACAAACGGTTTTTGCGTCCAAACATTTTGGCGAGGTGCGCCGCGCAGAAGCCCTGTTCGTTGGTTTGCACCCGCACGTCCGGTTCCATCATCGCCGCGCCCATAATGTATTCCAGCGCGCGCTCCTCGAGCGTTTCCCGCAGCCGGCAGAGCGGGCAGCCTTCTCCGGGCTCAAACACCTCGCTCACTGGAATCGTATAAATTTTTTCTTTCATTTTGCAGCACCCCTTCTCCGCGCGCATCCGCGCCGGGCCGGTTTCAAAGCCGAATAGAATGAGTAGAATATATCTGCAGGGTTCCCCGTTCCCGGCTGTCCATGCAACCCACCGACTGCCAGCGCCGTGTCAGTTTTCACCGGCGGGCTTCCCCTTCATGGTCAGCGCGATGCGACGCCGCGCCGGATCCACGTCCAGCACCCAGACCTTCACAATGTCGCCGACCTTCAGCACCTTGGATGGATGGTCGATATACCGGTTTGTAATTTGGGAGATGTGCACCAATCCGTCCTCATGCACTCCAATATCCACAAATGCGCCGAAATCAATGACGTTGCGGACCGTCCCGGTCAGTTCCATACCGGGGCGCAGGTCCTTCATCTCCAGCACATCGGTGCGCAGCATCGGCGGCGGCAGCTCGTCGCGCGGGTCGCGGCCGGGTTTCACAAGCTCGACCGCAATGTCTCGCAGCGTCGGCACGCCAACGTCCAATTGCTGCGCAAGGTGCTCCCAGCCCAGGCGGGCGGCGCGCTGGTCCAGCTCCGCGAGCGCCGTCTGGTCTGCAGACGGTTCGTACCCACAGAGCCGCAGCAGCCCCTCGGCCGCTTTGTAGGACTCCGGATGCACCGCCGTGGCGTCCAACGGATTGGCCCCGCCGCTCACACGCAGAAACCCCGCGCACTGCTCAAACGCCTTTTTGCCGAGCTTCGGCACCTTTAAAAGCTGCCGGCGGCTTGCAAACGCGCCGTTTTCCTCCCGGAACTGCACAATGTTTTTCGCAACGCTGTCGCCAATGCCGGCCACCCGCCGCAAAAGCGGCTGGGAAGCCGTGTTGAGATCCACGCCCACGGCGTTGACGCAGCTTTCCACAACGCCGTCGAGCGCGTGCGCGAGCTCCTTTTGCGGCATGTCGTGCTGGTACTGCCCAACGCCGATCGACTTGGGATCAATTTTTACAAGCTCCGCAAGCGGGTCTTGCAGCCGCCTTGCAATCGAAACCGCACTGCGCAGCGAAACGTCGAACTGCGGGAATTCCGCAGCCGCAAGCTTGGACGCCGAATAGACCGACGCGCCGGCCTCCGAAACCACCATGTAGGCAAATTTCCGCCGCGATTTTTTGCACAGAGACGCCACGAACTGCTCGGTCTCCCGCGAGGCGGTGCCGTTGCCGATTGCCACGACGTCCACCTCGTAGTTCTCCAGCATCTCCAAAACCGTTTTGGCCGCTTGCTCGGTTTTGTTATGCGGCGGCGCGGGATAGATCACCCCGGTATCCAGCACCTGGCCGGTCCCATCCACCACCGCGACTTTGCAGCCTGTTCGGTAGCCGGGGTCCAGCCCCATCGTCACGGCGTTTTTGACCGGCGGCTGCATCAAAAGCTGGCGCAGGTTCACCGAGAAGTTCCGGATCGCGCCCCCCGCCGCGCGCTGGCTCAGCGCCCCGCGCACTTCCCGCTCAACCGATGGGAACAGCAGCCGGTCGAAGGCGTCCTCCGCCGCGCGCCGCACCGCTTCTGTGCAGGCCGAACCCGGTTTCACGCTCTGCCGGAAAACAATGCCGAGCGCCGCGGCGCGTTCAAGCGCCACCGACACTTTTAAAAAGCCTTCTCGTTCGCCCCGGTCGATGGCCAGAATCCGATGGCCCGGCAGCGTCCGCACGGGCTCCTCAAATGAATAGTACGTGCTGTAAACGCTCTGTTTTCCGGCATCCACGGCAGCCACGCGGAGCTTGGCCGCGCGTTGGATGGCCGCCCCCAGCTCCGCCCGGATTTTCGCGCTGTCGGAAATCTGCTCCGCAATGATGTCCAGCGCGCCCGCGAGCGCGGCGGCGGCATCCGGCACCTCCTTTTCCGGGCAGCAAAACGCCGCCGCAAGCGCTTCGGGTGCAGGCGCGTTTTTTTCCTGGGCGAAAATCCGCTCTGCCAGCGGCGCAAGGCCGCGTTCCCTCGCGGCCGAAGCCCTGGTTCTGCGTTTTGGGCGGTAGGGCCGGTAGAGGTCTTCCACCTGCGCGAGCGTCGTGCAGGCCGCAACCTGCGCGCGCAGTGTATCGTCCAGCGCGCCCGCGGCCTCGATCTGCACGCAGACCTCCTCTTTGCGCTTCTGCAAGCCGCGCAGATAGGCGAGCCTCTCCGCGATTTCACGCAATACCTGGTCGTCGAGCGACCCGGTCATCTCTTTACGGTACCGTGCAATAAACGGGATGGTGTTGCCGTCGTCGATCAACTGCACAACATTCCGCAAAGCGCCCTGCGAAACGCCAAACTCCGTTTGAAGCTGTCTGATCTCGTCCATGTTTACCTCCTGTCGCGCAGACCTGTACGGTTCTGCCCTGGAATCATCAAAAATCAACCGATTTTGTAGAATATTATTATTTCAAATTGCCGCCATTTGTGTTACAATAAAATTGTAAAAGCGACACTGCGCGGGTTGTATGCAGGTGTATGGCCGGAGGCGCTTCACCACGCGCACCATATGAAACACCTGCCGGGCTGGCCAAATCAGGCGCTTTCCGCGTCCTGTTCGCCGCTGATCTGCCAAAAGGCAATACCTGTATTATACGCAGTTTGCCCCCGCGTGGCAATCCGTTGTTTGCATTTTGCGCCTTCCTGCGCTGCTTTTTCCTTTGCAGCCACGCACAAACGCATAAAAAATACACACATCAGAAGGGTGAAATCTGATGTGTGTATTCCAAAGCTTTCGAAACGATTGCTTTGAGGAGGGTAGATTTGTACCAAAAACGATGCGGCTTCGTTTGGTTCAACTGGTACAGTTTTATTATACAATTCGTAGAAAATGGATTGTTACCGTGCTGTTAAATATGCGTAAACATTTCAATAGAGGTTCGCAGAATGCACAAGTGCTATACACTCCGTAATATTCGGTTTGAACCAAACCAACCAAACCCTTTGTTCCGCCGCGGGGAAGCCGCGGGCGCGGCGCCTTTGCCGCAACAGCGCACTTTCCGGCAAATGCAGCACAACCGAGTTCAAAATGGAAAGGAAGTTGCACTATGAATGAATTGGATACCAGAGCATTGGATGTTCTTGAATATATAAAAGACTGCAGTTCCGACGGGGTACCTCCTTCCGTGCGGGAGATCTGCACGGTTTTGGGGATCAAGTCCACCTCAACCGCCCACAAGTACTTAAAGCAGCTCGAGCATGCAGGCTATATCACCCGCGGCAACGGCCAAAACCGCGCGATCCGGCTGGCTGGGGAGAAAACCGCGCGCGTGCCCGTGATGGGCACCGTAACCGCAGGCGTACCAATCACAGCCGTCCAGAACGTCGAGGGGTATATCTCATTCAGTTCCCACCAATATGACACCCGGGAGCTGTTTGCGCTGCGCGTGCGCGGGGACAGTATGGTCAACGCCGCCATCCTGGACGGCGATATTGTGATTGTCCGCAAAACCCCCTCCGCCGAAAACGGCGAGATCGTCGTGGCCATGCTTGAGGACGAGGCCACCGTCAAGCGCTTCTACCGGGAAAACGGGCATTTCCGGTTGCAGCCCGAAAACGACAGCATGGACCCCATCATGGCCGACAATGTGTCGGTGCTCGGCAAGGTGGTTTCGGTCATCCGCTATTATTGAGCCGCGCCTATGCAAACCCTGCGGGGCCTGTGTTCCCGGCATGTTGACACAATAGCACAAAAACAGACGGACAAATCCCCGGATAGTTGGCTAACCATCTGGTTTTTTGTAGGGTCTGTAGAAATTCCCGGGTATTGATAGTATAATTTAACCGTTGCGTATCCCGATAGACCGCAAGGGTTTGTTTTTCTGCCCGGAAAAGCGGGGGCCTCCCCGCCATACCGTATCCGAAAGCCCTTCCGCGCATCCGCGCCGGCAAGGGCCGTTTTGCGTTTTGTGCCCTGTCAGCGGGTATAAGCGCGCGCCGGGACGGGGAAACTTCTCCCATATACACATCTCAATTGTCCTTATTGAAAGGGGTCTCTATTTTGATTCGTGAAGATTTAAGAAACGTGGCGATCATCGCCCACGTTGACCATGGCAAAACCACCCTTGTCGACCAGATGCTCAAGCAGGGCGGCGCTTTCCGCGAAAACCAGGTGGTGGCCGAGCGCGTGATGGACAACAACGATCTGGAACGCGAGCGCGGCATCACCATTCTTGCAAAAAACACCGCCGCACATTATAAAGACGTGAAAATCAACATCATCGACACGCCCGGCCATGCCGACTTCTCCGGCGAGGTGGAACGCATTCTCAAGATGGTCAACGGCGTGCTGCTATTGGTGGACGCTGCGGAGGGCCCAATGCCCCAGACCCGCTTTGTGCTGCAAAAGGCGCTTGAGCTGCGGCACAAAATCATCATTGTCGTCAACAAAATCGACCGGCCGGACGCGCGTCTCAACGAAATCGGCGACGAGGTACTCGAACTGCTGCTCGACCTCGACGCCTCGGAAGACCAGCTCGACAGCCCGATCATCTACTGCTCGGGCCGCGACGGCACCGCGAGCATGCACCCAAACGAGGAAGGAGAAAACCTGACCCCGCTGTTTGACACCATCCTGGACTATATCCCGGCGCCCTCCGGCGATGAAACCGGCCCGGCGCAGGTGCTGGTTTCGTCAATCGACTACAACGACTATGTCGGCCGGATCGCGATTGGGCGCGTCGAACGCGGCGTGATCAAGGCCAACCAGGAGGTCATGGTTTGCGACCACCACAACGTCAAGCAGCCGTACAAGTCCAAAATTGTGAGTATGTACCAGATCGAGGGGCTGCAGCGCGTGCCCGCCGAGGAGGCGCGCGTTGGTGACATCATCTGCTTCTCGGGGATCGAGGGCATCACCATCGGGGACACGGTCTGCGCGCCGTCCTGCGTGCAGGCGCTGCCGTTTGTCAAGATCAGCGAGCCGACCGTCGAGATGACCTTCTCGGTCAACGACAGCCCGTTCGCGGGACGCGAGGGCAAGTTCGTCACCTCCCGCCAACTGCGCGACCGCCTGTTTAAAGAGCTGCTCAAGGACGTTTCTCTGCGCGTGCACGAGACCGACAACGCCGACAGCCTGCGCGTTGCGGGCCGCGGCGAGATGCATCTTTCGATCCTGATTGAGACAATGCGCCGCGAGGGTTATGAATTCCAGGTCAGCACACCGCGCGTCCTGATCAAGGAAGTCGACGGCGAGAAGCAGGAGCCGGTAGAGCGTCTGCTGGTGGACGTGCCCGAAGAGTGCGTGGGCACCGTGATGGAAAAGATGGGCCAGCGCAAGGCCACTCTGATCCACATGAACCCGCAGGGCAGCCGCATGCGCATCGAATTCTTAATTCCAAGCCGCGGACTCTTTGGCTACCGCAACGAGTTTTTGACCGACACGCGCGGCGAGGGCATCCTGACCTCGGTGTTCTACGCCTATGAACCGTACAAGGGCGATATCTCCAAACGCACCAACGGTTCGCTGATCGCGTTTGAAAGCGGCGAGGCCGTGACCTACGGCCTCTACAACGCCCAGGAGCGCGGCACGCTGTTCATCGGGGCGGGCACGCCGGTATACGAGGGGATGATTGTCGGCGTCGCGCCCAAGGCCGGGGATATGGCGGTCAACGTCTGCAAGAGAAAGCAGATGACCAACACCCGCGCCTCCGGTTCGGACGACGCACTGCGTCTGATCCCGCCGCGCCGCATGAGCCTCGAGCAGGCTCTGGAGTTTATCTGCGAGGACGAGCTGGTCGAGGTCACGCCCGAAAATATCCGTCTGCGCAAGCGCACGCTCGACAACAGCCAGCGCATGAAGGAGCAAAACCGCAAAAAGTAGGAAATGCTTCCTATATAATAGCAACAGGGGCTGCACAGTATGTGCAGCCCCTGTTTTGTATGGCAACGGGATCTCCCCACTCTATTTCTCAGCGATCCGCCGCAGACTATTTCTCCAGCAGCTCGATTTTGCAATGCGTCCTCTCGAGCGCCGCTGTGAAGATGTCCGCAATTGCGACGTTGTTCATCACGATCACCCGTTTGATTTCTTCCTGTCCCTCTTCCAGGTTGCCGAGCCGCTCATCCACATGGTCAAGCCGCTGTTCCACATGATCAAGCCGCTGTTCCACATGATCCATACGCACTTCTAACCGGTCCAGCCGCTCTTCCACGCGGTCCATACGCACTTCCAGCCGGTCCATGCGCTCCTCCAACCGGTCCATGCGCTCTTCCACGCGGTCTAAACGCTCTTCCACGCGGTCCAAACGTTCTTCCACGCGGTCCAGGCGCTCTTCAATGCGATCCAGGCGTCCATCAATTCTATCAATTTGTCCTTCAATTCGGTCCAGTCTTTCAACAACCGGCTGCAAGCTGACCGTGATCATCTCGCCGATGGCCTGCAACAACACTTTTTCATCCATACCGCTTCACACTCCCTTTTTTTGTAGTATAGCAGGGTTGTTCCCCGCATGCAAGTCCGATTTCCCAGTCCACACAAATCGTTTCCTCTTATCCCCAGTGTATTGGACAAAACGTGCTTTTATTCCTGCTCCAACACCTGCAGCATCAGCCGCCCGCCGGTTTTGAAGCCCTGTGCAAACGCCTCATAGCGCAGGGCGGCCACAAGTTCTCCATGCGCGTCCTGCAGCGCATGGAGAAGCGCTTTTTCTTTGTCAGCCAGCAGGGATTCGAGGCGTTCTCCCGCCTCGTCGAAGGCCCGGTAGGCGTTTTTTATTTGCGACGTGTTGTCCGCTTCGTTTGGACAAAGCTCGGAGAAGTAGAGGTCTGCGAGGGTGTCTTTCATTATCATCAACTCCTTTATTTTTATTTTACTCCCAAACGGATGTCTAGTCAATACTCCTATATGGGATCATGATAATATTTTTAAGGAGGTGTTTAATAATGAAAAAGCCTTGGCATCAAATAATTAGGGAATTTAGAATTGATCATGATTATGCACAAAAAGAGGTCGCTGGTCATTTAAATATACTTTTAAATGTATACCAAAGATATGAATATGGCCAGCGTCTGATACCCATTGATAAGCTTGTTATGCTTGCTGATTTATACAATACTTCCACAGATTATATTTTGGGCCGTACCAACGATCCTTCCCCACCAATTTCAAAAAAAGCACCAAATAAATAGTTAGTTTGCTTCCCTTTTACCCACGTCCGTCGCTCAGGCCGCGACGGGCCCATCCTTTTTTGTGAGAAAAAAGGATGCAAAAACTCAGTCAAGGGGGCGAACGGCACCGCTCCATTTGATTGCACGCCGTACACAGCGCGGCAAAGGGCGACGGTGCAAAGGTCGCGGAAAGCGCGGTGCAGGGTCGCGGGCCTGCCCCCTTCACGATCCCCGTTCCAGGAGGGAAGTTGTGCAGGTTCAAAAAGGCTAGATGCAAAAGAGGGGGGCTCTATCAATCGGCTCCTCCCTTGCAGGGAGCCTTCTAAAAGCATCCCCACTTGGGTATGGCAGGGGGATTGTTAAGGGGCGCGTCTTCCGACCCAGCACAAACCGTTCTGCGACCACTGCGCTGTCGCCCTTTGTCTATCCGAATACGGCGTAGAATCAAATGGAGGAAGGTAGCGGCACCCCTTAACCAGATTTTTGCATCCTTTTTGTCTGCCAAAAAGGATGGGCCCGTCGCGGCCTGAGCGACAAATGAAAAGATAGATGCATCCAAAAGCTATCAAATAAAACAAGCGTTATAAAAATTAAACCGCCCCTCCCTTGCAGTGAGCTTTTTAAAAGCACCCCAAACATAGG
>CATNEU010000020.1 GCA_950097605.1 uncultured Oscillospiraceae bacterium
TGTGCTCGACCGCTCGAACAACCCTGGCTATGCCGACTATGGGACCGACGCAGAGCGGGTGGACAACGTGGCCGCCGTGTTCCCGGTGTTTTTCATCCTGGTTGCCGTGCTGGTCTGCCTCACCACAATGACGCGCATGGTCGAGGAGCAGCGCACCCAGATCGGCACCCTCAAGGCGCTGGGATACGGCAAGGGCGCAATTATGTTCAAATATCTCTTTTATGCGGCGTCGGCAAGCCTGCTCGGCAGCATTGTGGGGCTTGCAATCGGCATGAAGCTGTTCCCAATCGTGATCTTTGCGGCGTACAGTATCCTCTACCAGATCCCGTCGTTCGAGGCGCCGTTTAAACTGGACTATGCGTTTTGGTGCACGCTGGTTGCGATGCTCTGCGTGGTGCTCTCGGCGTTCACGGCCTGCTTCGCGGAGCTGATGAGCCAGCCCGCCAAGCTCATGCGGCCCAAATCGCCGCCTTCAGGCAAACGGGTGCTGCTGGAAAAGGTGGGGGTTGTGTGGAAACACCTCAGCTTCATCCAGAAGGTGACGGTGCGCAACATCTTCCGCTATAAAAAGCGGGTGCTGATGACCGTTGTGGGAATCGCGGGCTGCACGGCGCTGATGCTCACGGGCTTTGGGCTGCAAAATTCCATATCGTCGATTCTGCCCAAACAGTTCGAGGAGATTTTCCTCTATGACGCGGTCGCCGCGGTCGAGGACGACGTCACACCGGCGCAGATGGAGGATCTGAACAGGAAGCTGGGCGAAAACCCCCACATTTTGAAACACATGGGTATCCTGCAAAAGACCTACGACGTGACCGACGGCAAAACCGTGAAAAACGCAAACCTGTTTGTGCCGCAGCATGCGGAGGAGATTGCCGAATACGTGACGCTGCGCGAACGTGCGGGAGGCAAACCGCTCACGCTGCCGGAGGACGGCGTGGTCATCACCGAAAAGCTTGCCAAAATGCTTGGATTGCAGGCCGGATCGACGCTGACCATCAACCTGCCGGACGGCGGCTCGGTGCAGGCAAACGTGGCCGGCGTGACGGAAAACTATGCGTCCCACTATGTCTATCTCTCGCCGGACTGCTATGAAAAGCTGTTTGGAAAGCCGCCGGTTTACAACTGCGTGATGATGAACACCGAAGGGGAAGACGTGCAAAAGCCGCTTTCCGAGGAGCTGATCAACCTCGACCATGTGCTGGGCGTTTCGTTTGTGGAGGATATCGGCAGCCGGTTCAGAGATGTGCTGGGCAGCCTGAACTATGTGGTGCTGGCGGTGATCATCTCGGCGGGCGTGCTCGCGTTCATTGTGCTGTATAATCTTGTGAACATCAACGTCAGCGAGCGCATCCGCGAGCTGGCCACCATCAAGGTGCTGGGCTTTTATGATGGGGAGGTTTCGGCCTATGTTTATCGGGAAAACATCGCCTGCACGTTCATGGGGATCGGTGCGGGGCTGATCGGCGGCGTTTTCCTGGAGCACTTTGTGGTCAAAACCGCCGAGGTGGATATGGTGATGTTCATGCCCAACATCAACCCGATGAGTTTTGTCTGGGCCGGGGTGCTGACATTGGCGTTTACGCTGGTTGTCAACGTTGTGCTGCACTTCACGCTCAAAAAGATTGATATGGTGGAGTCTTTGAAATCAATAGAATAGGGAATGGAAAAGGGGATCTACAGGTTGCTGTAGATCCCCTTTGTTGTTTTTTATTCTTTTTTGCTTTGTTCTTCTTAACCTATAAATTCATGTGATTTTTTGTTTGTCGCTCGGGCCGCGACGGGCCCTTCCTTTTTGGCAGACAAAAAGGAAGCAAAAATCTGGTTAAGGGGTGCCGCTACCTTCCTCCATTTGACTCTGCGCCGTATCCGGATGGGCAAAGGGCGATAGAACAGCGGTCGCGGGAGGTGCGATGATGGGTCGGAAGAAGCGCCCCTTAACGATCCCCGGCGCGGGATCAGGGGCTTTTCTGTTTTCGTTCTTTTTTTCTTGTTCTTCTTAACCTATAAATTCATCTATTTTTTCGTTTGTCGCTCGGGCCGCGACGGGGGGATTGTTTTTTGTTTTATAACATATTTGTTATTGACTTTTGATAACAAATATGTTATTTTTATAGTGTGGAAAAGGGGCGAACAAGATGTTTAAAGTCATTTTTTACAAAGACAAAAACGGCAATGCTCCCATTCAAGATTTTCTGTTGGGCCTAAGCCAAAAGGCCAAATCCAACAAAAACGACCGCATACAATTTAACAAGATCAGCACCTATATCCGGGCATTGCAGACCTATGGAACCCGCGTGGGAAGCCCGACAGTCAAGCACATCGACGGCGATTTGTGGGAGCTGCGCCCGCTCGAAAACCGTATATTCTTCTTCTACTGGCGCAATGATACCTTTGTGCTTTTGCATCACTTTATCAAAAAGAGCCAGAAAACCCCGGAAAAAGAGATTCAAAAGGCCAGAAACAACATGAAAGATTTTTTGGAAAGGATTGAATAGTATGAGCATCAAAATCGGAAACACCGAATATTCAGAATTCGATGACCTTTATAATGATCCGAATATTACCCCGCCCGCTGAACGCGCCAAAATTGAATTCGAGGTGGCCTTAATTGGGAAACTGATTGAGGCCCGCGAGCGCAGAGGCTTGTCCCAACGGGAGCTGGCCGATTTGGCCGGTCTCAAACAACCTGCCATTGCCAGGCTTGAGAGCATGAAAACCACCCCGCAAATTGACACGCTCTTCAAAATCTTGCAGCCCCTCGGTTACACACTGGCCATTGTTCCAACCAACAATCCACCAGAATGAAAGTGTATAGTACCGTCTGATTTTTACCGGAATTTAATAGCACGTAAATGCATGAAAGCCCCACAGATAGGCGTCTGTGGGGCTTAAAATTTGTGGTTCTGTTCTTCTTAACCTATAAATTCATGTGATTTTTCATTTGTCGCTCGGGCCGCGACGGGGAGTTCTTTTTTGCTTTGTTCTTCTTAACCTATAAATTCATCTATCTTTTCATTTGTCGCTCAGGCCGCGACGGGCCCATCCTTTTTTGTGAGAAAAAAGGATGCAAAAACTCAGTTAAGGGGTGCCGCTACCTTCCTCCATTTGACTCTGCGCCGTATCCGGATGGGCAAAGGGCGACGGAACAGCGGTCGCGGGAGGTGCGATGATGGGTCGGAAGAAGCGCCCCTTAACAATCCCCGGCGCGGGATCAGGGGTTTTTCTGCTTTAATACTTGATTTTTTGGTTTGTTCTTCTTAACCTATAAATTCATGTGATTTTTCGTTTGTCGCTCGGGCCGCGACGGGGAGTTCTTTTTTGCTTTGTTCTTCTTAACCTATAAATTCATCTATCTTTTCATTTGTCGCTCAGGCCGCGACGGGCCCATCCTTTTTTGTGAGAAAAAAGGATGCAAAAACTCAGTTAAGGGGTGCCGCTACCTTCCTCCATTTGACTGTACGCCGTATCCGGATGGGCAAAGGGCGACAGCACAGCGGTCGCGGGAGGTGCGATGATGGGTCGGAAGAAGCGCCCCTTAACGATCCCCGGCGCGGGATCAGGGGCTTTTCTGCTTTAATACTTGATTTTTTGGTTTGTTCTTCTTAACCTATAAATTCATCTATCTTTTCATTTGTCGCTCAGGCCGCGACGGGCCCTTCCTTTTTGGCAGACAAAAAGGAAGCAAAAATCTGGTTAAGGGGTGCCGCTACCTTCCTCCATTTGACTGTACGCCGTATCCGGATGGGCAAAGGGCGACGGCACAGCGGTCGCGGGGGGTGCGATGGTGGGTCGGAAGAAGCGCCCCTTAACAATCCCCGGCGCGTATCATAAGAAAATCTTTAAATAAAGTTGACCAATAGGTTAATATTGACCTATTGGTTCGTTGTAATTTATTGAATAAACATATACAATTTTTTTTGTAGAAAAATGAGAGTGTCTGTACTTTGGCGTTACTTCCCTTCTGGAATGGGGATTGTGAAGGGGGCAGGGCTCCGACCCAGCACAGACCTTCCTGCGACCTCTGTATGGCAGCCCTTCGCTGTTCTGCGTACGGCGTACAGTCAATTGGAGGAGTCCGTTAGCCCCCTTGACCAGCTTTTTGCTTCCTTTTGGGCTGCGCCAAAAGGAAGTGCCCGTCGCGGCATGAGCGACAAATGAAAAAACAGATGAATCAATAGGTTAAGAAGAAAAAGACAAAAGCCCCCCGTCGCGGCAGCGACAAACTAAAAAATAGATGAATCAATAGGTTAAGAAGAACAAACCAAAACAACCCCCCCGTCGCGGCACGAGCGACAAACTAAAAACAACAAAACAGAAAGGAGAGAAAAAAACCATGGGCATCGACTTTTACACAATGGGCCAGCGCATCCGCAAACTGCGCCAGCAGAAAAACCTCACACAGGAGCAGCTTGCGGAGCTGCTGGATTTCAGCGGCCGCGGCTATGTCAGCAGGGTGGAAAACGGCACGGCGGTGATGGGCCTGCAAACGCTTGCAAGCCTTGCGGAGGGGTTGGGAAAGCCGGTTTCCTATTTGATAGACGGCGCAATGACCGCCCAGGCCACTTACCTGTATCCGGAGCTCGCGGAGGCCGTGCGGCCGCTGTCGCAGCAGCACCGGAAAGCCGTCGTCCGCCTCGCGGAGAGCCTGGCGGAAGCCGAGCAGCAGAACACCCGGGAACGGGATGATTGCTAAAATCCAAAAAGGAAGGGCGTGCGGCTTGCACGCCCTTCCTTTGTTAGGACAGATTACTTTTGATAGGCCTTCACGATCTCCGCCGCATACATCCGGTGGTAGTCCCCGGCCGCATAGTTTTTTTCGAGAGAAGGGTCGATGAACCCCGCGGGGTCCATGTCCTGATAGGCCAGCTTGCGGCAGACCAGCACGAGCTTTGCCTCCTCGAAATACACGCCGCCGTCCGAGAACACCGGCGTCAACCCGGTGGCCTGCACCTTGTCAACGTCGCGACCCGAGTGTGCGCCGCAGAATTGCAGCGCGTCGCGGTGGGCTTCGTCGAAGAAACTCAGGGTGAAAACCTCGCCCTTTTCGATAAATTCGTAGGTATACCGCTGCGGGCGGATGAACGTGAAGACCACTTTTTTGTTCCAGAGCACGCCGACGCCGCCCCAGCTTGCGGTCATGGTGTTGAATTTACCGGCGTCTCCCGCCGTCACGAGCATCCAATCCTTACCGATCAGCGTGAAGGGGTTCCCGGTGATCTCGCCGGGCTGGATTTCTTGAAATTTCTGCATGAAAATCGTCCTCCTGTCCGTATATTGTCTGTATAGGGGTATTGTACCACAACTGTTTTGCAAAAGCACTACCGAGACAGTATATCCGTCTGGAGGAAGAAAGATGAATCGGGAAAACGGGGGATTGCGGGCGCCGTTGCGGCGAAGGGCGGATGTTCTGCATAAAAACACAGGGGAAAGAAAACGCGATGCGTCCAGACGCGCAAAAACGTGGAAAATTTGCTCTATGACATCGGCTAGATCGGCATATTTTTTATGCAACATTCCAAATGTCTGAATAAATATACATTTTTGGCTTGCAATATTCAGGGTTTGCTGTATAATAAGAGCATCAACAGGACCGGAGGAATGAACAGTATGAAACAGACATACAAAAAAGTAGTATTGGCCTATTCGGGCGGGCTGGACACCTCAATCATCATCCCGTGGCTCAAGGAGAACTATGGCTGCGAGGTTATCGCGGTGGCCGCGGACGTGGGGCAGGGCAAGGAGCTTTCAGGCCTCGAGGAAAAGGCCCTGAAAACCGGCGCGTCCAAGCTGTACATAGAAGATCTGAAAAAGGAGTTTGTGGAGGATTGCATCTTCCCAACGCTCAAGGCCGGCGCGGTCTATGAGAACCAGTACCTGCTGGGCACCTCGTTCGCGCGTCCGATCATCGGCAAACGCCTGGTGGAGATTGCCAAGGCCGAGGGAGCGGACGCAATCTGCCACGGCTGCACGGGCAAGGGCAACGACCAAGTGCGCTTTGAGCTGGCGATTAAGGCGTTTGCGCCGAATATGCCGATTATCGCGCCCTGGCGCGTGTGGGACATCAAGTCCCGCGATGAGGAAATCGACTACGCAATCGAGAAAAACGTGCCGATTGCGTTGACAAGGGAGACCAACTATTCCAAAGATAAAAACCTCTGGCACCTCTCGCACGAGGGCCTCGACCTCGAGGACCCCGCCAACGAGCCGAAATACGACGAGATTCTCGAAATGGGCGTTTCGCCCGAAAAGGCCCCCGACCAGCCGACCACCATCACCCTTTCGTTTGAAAAGGGCGTCCCGGTCGCGCTCGACGGCGAAAAGCTCGACGGCGTAACGCTGATCCAGAAGCTCAACGCGCTCGGCGGCGCGAACGGCATCGGCCTGGTGGACATGGTGGAAAACAGGCTGGTGGGCATGAAGTCCCGCGGCGTTTACGAAACGCCGGGCGGCACGATCCTCTACCACGCGCACGAGATGCTCGAGCAGATCTGTCTCGACCGCGACACCCAGCACTATAAGCAGCAAATCGCGCTCAAGTTTGCCGAGCTGGTGTATTACGGCCAGTGGTATACCCCGCTGCGCGAGGCGCTCAGCGCGTTTGTGGACGCCACGCAGCAGACCGTCACGGGCGAGATCAAGCTCAAGCTCTACAAGGGCAACATCATCAACGCCGGTATGACCAGCCCCTGCTCGCTCTACAGCGAGGAAATCGCCACCTTCGACGAGGACAATGTATACGACCAGAACGATTCCGCAGGCTTTATCAATCTGTTCGGCCTGCCGATCAAGGTCAAAGCGATGCTGGAGGGCAAATAGACGCGCATATCGGGAAATAGACCGCTTGTGAGGGGTGGGGGCGCAGCAACCTGCGCTCCTGCCCCGCACGGTATTGGCGGAATCTCCGCGTGAAAAAAGCGGCGCGGACAAAGGAGGAAACGGCCTGTGAAACTCTGGGCGGGAAGATTTCAAAAAGAGGTGGACAGCAAGGTCAACGACTTCAACAGCTCGATTGCGTTCGACTGCGTGCTGTATGAGCAGGATATCAAGGGCAGCCTCGCGCACGCCACGATGCTGGGCGAAACGGGGATCATCGACCCCGCGGAAAGCGCTGCGATTGTCGCGGGGCTTCAGGGGATATTGGCCGACATCCGGTCGGGCGCGCTGGCGTTTGACCCGGAGGCCGAGGACATCCACATGTTCATCGAGGCCGAGCTGACCAGCCGCATCGGCGACGCGGGCAAGCGGCTGCACACCGCGCGCAGCCGCAACGACCAGGTTGCGCTGGATATACGGATGTATTTAATGGAGAAAACAGCCGAGATTATCGGCTTAGTCAAGCAGCTTGCCTATACGGTCTGCGAAAAGGCGGAGCAGAACCTCGAAACGGTCATGCCCGGCTATACCCATTTGCAGCGCGCGCAGCCGGTCACGTTTGCGCACCACCTGATGGCCTATGCCGAGATGCTGCTGCGGGATATCAGCCGCCTGGAGGCGTGCGCCGCGCGCATGAACGAGCTGCCGCTGGGCAGCGGCGCGCTGGCAACGACGACCTATCCCATCGACCGCGACCGCGTCTGCGCGCTGCTCGGCTTTGCGCGCGTGACCCAAAACAGCCTCGACGGGGTTTCGGACCGCGACTTCTGTCTGGAGCTTGCGAGCTGCCTCTCGATTCTGATGGTGCACCTCTCGCGGCTTTCGGAGGAGATCATCCTCTGGTGCTCGTGGGAGTTCAAGTTCATCGAGCTCGACGACGCCTATGCGACCGGCTCGAGCATCATGCCGCAGAAGAAAAACCCGGACATTGCCGAGCTGGTGCGCGGCAAGGCCGCTCGTACGATAGGGGACATGACCACGCTGTTTGGCATGATGAAGGGCCTGCCGCTCGCGTATAACAAGGATATGCAGGAGGACAAGGAGGCCGTATTCGACGCTGTGAACACTGCGATTCTCTGCGTCTCAACCTTCACGCCGATGCTCGCGACTATGAAGGTGCTGCCCGAAAACATGCGCCGGGCCGCCGCAAAGGGCTTTATCAACGCGACCGACTGCGCGGATTATCTCGTGAAAAAGGGCCTGCCGTTCCGCGACGCCTACAAAGCCGTGGGCGGCCTTGTGGCCAAGTGCATCGAGGCCGGACAGACGCTCGAAACACTGCCCATAGCCGAATACCGGCAGGTGTGCGCGCTGTTTGACGAGGACGTCTATGCGGCGATCTCTCTGGACGCCTGCGTGCGGGAGCGCAAAGTGACCGGCGGCCCCGCGCCCGAAACGGTCGCGGCGCATATCCGGCAGGTGCGGGCGCGTCTGGCAGACGAAGCGGATATAGGCAAGAAAGGCGGTTGATAACCATGGCGATCAAAGTGGGCGTCGTCGGCGCGACGGGCTATGCGGGTGTGGAGCTGCTCCGCATCCTGCTGGGCCACCCGGCGGCGGAGATTGCGGCAATCAGCTCGGTGAGCTATACGGGCAAGGCGGTCAGCGAGGTCTATCCTTCGTTGCAGCAGATCTGCGACAAAACGCTTGTGGACGAACAGGCGGTCGTGGACGCCTGCGACGTGGTGTTCGCGTCGCTGCCGCACGGGCTTTCGGAAAATATCGCGGAAAAGTGCGACCAAAAGGGCGCGCTGTTTATCGACCTGGGCGCAGATTTCCGCCTGTACAACGAGGCGGACTACACCGAATGGTACGGCGGCCTGACCTATCGTGACACGGCGCTGCACCAAAAGGCCGTGTATGCGCTGCCCGAGCTGTTCAGGGAACAAATCAAGGGCAAAAAAATCCTGGGCAATCCGGGCTGCTATCCAACCAGCATTGGGTTGGCGCTGTTCCCGCTGCTGCAAAGCGGCGCGGTGGACCCGGACTCAATTGTGATCGACGCCAAGTCGGGCGTGACGGGCGCGGGGCGCGGCCTTTCGCTGACCGCCCACTACCCCGAGTGCAACGAGGCGTTTTCTCCTTATAAAGTAGCGATGCACCGGCACACGCCCGAGATCGAGCAGACGCTTTCGATTGCGGCGGGCCGCGCCGTGCGGGTGACGTTTGTGCCGCACCTGCTGCCGGTCAACCGCGGCATTGTTTCCACCATTTACGCAGCCGGTTGTGGAAAACAATCGGCGGAGAGCGTCCACAAGATTCTGACCGGCGCCTACGCCGGGGAAAAGTTTGTGCGCGTGCTGCCGCTTGGAACGGTCGCGAATCTCAAAAACGTGAAGTATTCCAACTACTGCGACCTGTCGGTGCACTTCGACGGGCGCACCGGCCGCGTGATCCTCGTTTCGGCGATTGACAATATGGTCAAGGGCGCGGCAGGCCAGGCGGTGCAGAACATGAACATTGCGCTGGGCCTTCCGGAGGATAGCGGCCTGCAGTTTGTGCCGCCCGCCATCTAGCGTGATTTAGGATAAGGAGTCGTGTAAACGGATGATAGAGACATTTCGGAAGATAAGCGGCGGCGTTTGCGCTGCAAAGGGCTTTCGCGCGAGCGGGGTGCACTGCGGCATCCGCAAGAACAAGAGCAAGCGCGACCTTGCGCTGATCGTCAGCGAAAGCCCCTGCGCCGCCGCCGCTGTTTATACACAGAACAAGGTCAAAGGCGCGCCGATTGCCGTCACCAAGGAGCATTTGGCGGACGGTACGGCGCAGGCCGTGGTGGTCAACAGCGGCAACGCGAACACCTGCAACGCCGACGGCGAGCAGAAGGCGCGGAGGATGTGCGGCCTTGCCGCGCGGATTACGGGGGTCGCGGAGAACGACGTGATCGTCGCCTCCACCGGTGTGATTGGGGAGCCGCTGCCCATCGAGCCGATTCTGGCAGCCGGAGACGCGCTGTCGGCGGGTCTCTCGGAAACGGGCGGGGACGCCGCCGCCGAGGCGATCATGACGACCGATACGTTTCCCAAACAGGCGGCGGTGGCGTTCATCCTGAACGGGAAACCTTGCCGCGTCGGCGGCATGGCAAAGGGCTCGGGTATGATCCATCCCAACATGGCCACCATGCTGGGCTTCCTGACCACCGACGCGCGCGTCTCTCCAACCCTTCTGCAAAAGGCGCTGCAAGCGGCTGTGGATGTGAGCTTCAATATGGTCAGCGTCGATGGCGACACCTCGACCAACGACATGGTTACGGTGCTTGCAAACGGCGCGGGCGGCGCAGAGATTGCGGCGGAGGACGCGGCCTATGCGCAGTTTGCACAGGCGCTCTGCCTTGTCTGCACCGATTTGGCCAGACAGCTTGCAAAGGACGGCGAGGGCGCCTCCAAGCTGCTGGAGTGCCGGGTGCAGGGCGCGCCGGATCTGCAAACGGCCCGCGCCATAGCCAAAAGCGTAATCACCTCCAGCCTGTTTAAGGCTGCGATGTTCGGTGCGGACGCAAACTGGGGCCGTGTGCTCTGCGCAATTGGATATACCGAAGGGAATTTTTCGGTGGACCGGGTTTCGGTGTCGTTTGCCTCGGCAGCCGGCGAAATCCGCGTCTGCGAACAGGGCGCGGGCCTGCCGTTTGACGAGGATGCTGCCAAACAAGTCCTGCTGGAGGACGAAATTGTGATCCATATCGGCTTGGCGCAGGGCGAGGCGGAAGCGGTGGCCTGGGGCTGCGATTTGACATACGACTACGTGCGGATCAACGGGGACTACCGCACCTGAGATAAAAACAGGAAAATCTGATGGCAACGAGGTGAACTGGTTTCGATGAAGATATCCAACAGCGACAAGGCGCAAGTGCTTGTGCAGGCGCTGCCCTACATCCAAAAGTATTACGACAAGATCATCGTTGTGAAATACGGCGGCAACGCGATGACCAGCGAGCATCTCAAAGACGCCGTAATGAACGACATTGTGCTGCTTTCGATGATCGGCGTTAAGGTCGTGCTGGTGCACGGCGGCGGCCCGGAGATCAGCGACACGCTGGGGCGGATGGGCAAGGAGAGCAAATTCATCGGCGGCCTGCGCTATACCGATGCGGAGACCGCGCAGGTGGTGCAAATGGTGCTGGCGGGCAAAGTGAACAAGAGCCTTGTCTCGCTGCTGCAGCAGCACGGGGGCCGTGCCG
>CATNEU010000021.1 GCA_950097605.1 uncultured Oscillospiraceae bacterium
GTCACCGGCTCAATGGCAAACAGAATTTGGTAGGTTCGCAGGCCCACGGACAGCACGCTCAGAACCACGGCCACAATCGCCGTGTGCTTTAACTTCATGTCAAACCCCTCTTCCGCTGCGCAGCGCCGGCCGGGCAGACCGGCGCTGCGTTTTCAAATTTTACGGCTACTTCCTCTCCTCAAGCGGCAAATAGGCGTTTTCCCGGGCAGTCGACTTGTATGCCGGGCGCATAATCCGCCCGCCCGTCAGGCTCTCCTCGATGCGGTGCGCACACCAGCCCGCCGTTCTGGAAATGGCAAACAACGGCGTATAGAGCTCCGGCGGGATGCCGAGCATCTGGTAAATCAGCCCTGAATACAGGTCCACATTTGCACAAACCGCCTTTGCATCTCCCTTGGCCTTGGCAAAGACCTGCGGCGCCAGCCGTTCAACCGATTGGAGCAGTGCAAACTCTTTGTCAAAACCGGTCTTTTTCGCGAGGTTCATAGCGTTATCTTTTAGTATTATAGCACGAGGGTCGCTTTTTGTATAGACCGCATGCCCAATCCCGTAAATTAATCCCGATCCGTCCCCGGCCTGCCTGGCCATAATCTTGCCGAGGAACGCCGCGACCTCGTCATCGTCGGCCCAATCGCGCACGCCCTCTTTGATAAAGCCCAGCATCTCCATTACCTTGATGTTGGCGCCGCCGTGCCTGGGGCCTTTCAGCGAGCCGATTGCGGCCGCAATGGCCGAATAGGTGTCGGTGCCCGAGGAGGTCAGCGCGCGGCAGGCGAACGTAGAGTTGTTGCCGCCGCCGTGTTCGGCGTGCAGGATCAGGCAGAGGTCGAGCAGGCGGGCCTCCTCCTCTGTAAACGCTCGGTCGGCGCGCAGGGTGGAAAGGATACTCTGCGCCGTGGAGTGCGCCGGGTCGCAGGGATGGAAGTACATGCTCTCGTGGTCAAACGCGCGGCGTTTGACCTGATAGGCGTTGACCATGATCGACGGCATGCGCGCGATCAGCTCCACCGACTGGCGAATCAGGTTTTCGAGCGAATTATCCTCCGCACGGTCATCGTAGGAGTACAGGGCCAGCACGCTGCGCGCGAGCTTGTTCATAATGTTGTTCGAGGGGGCCTTGATGATCATATCCTCGGTGAATCCCTGGGGCAGCTCCCTGCACTCGGCCAGCACCTGCTGGAACATGGCAAGCTGCTCCGCGGTGGGCAGCTTGCCGAACAGCAGCAGCCAAACGGTCTCTTCAAACCCATAGCGGCCCTGGGCATTGCAGCCGGCAATCAGGTCGCGGATGTTGATGCCGCGGTAGATCAGCTCGCCGTCAATCGGCTGCTTTTCGTTTTCGTTCATCACATAGCCGTGCACATTGCAGATCAGCGTAAGCCCCGCCAGCACGCCGGTTCCATCGGCGTTGCGCAGCCCTCTCTTAACGTCGAACCGCTGGAACAGGTCGGTGTCGATGCGGTTATATTTGCGAAACTCCTCGCATAAAAATTGAATGGTATCGTGTTTTTGCTGTCTTGTATAGTTTGACATGGCGTGGAAACTCCACCTCTCTTATTGCTCGCCCGTCCCAAGCGGGCCATATGGCTTTATTCTAGCCGATTCAAACTGGAAAGTCAAGGTCGGCAGGCGGGCTATATGAAAGTTGCGCTGTGCCGGCATGCATTTTCTGCGCAGATAACCCTGGCATTCGCGGTTTAGGTATCCTACATCCAGATGTTTTGAAGGATGGCGGTATCCAATATTCATTTTCAAATGTCCTCTGTCCCGCCAAGGCGGACAAATTCTCCGAAAAGAAAGGGTTGCAAGGATGAAAAAACACATCTGGCTGTTCCTGGCGATTCTGGTCCTGATGATTGCGCTGCCCGCCGTCTCGCTGATCGGGCCGGCCCCCTCCCCACAGGCGCACGCAAGCGAAAAGGACAAAGACAATGCGCAAACGCCCACGACAGAGAAGCTGAAACTGGAAGGCTTCAAAGTTCTCGACAAATCTTCCGGCAAGGTACTGAAGGTCTCCGAAAAGGACTATGTCATCGGCGCGGTGGCTTCCGAGATGCCCGCCACGTTCCACACCGAGGCGCTCAAAGCGCAGGCCGTAGCCGCGCACACCTATGCCGTGCGCCTGCGTGAACAGCAGCGCGAAAAGCCCACAGAAGCGCTCAAAGGCGCGGACTTCGAGGCCGACCCCTCCAACTTTCAGGGCTTTCTGACGGAATCGGCCGCCAAAGCCCGGTTTGGCGAGAATTTCGACAGCTACTGGAAAAAGATCAGCGATGCGGTGGAGAGCGTCTACACAGAAATCCTCGTGTATGAGGACCAGCCAATCGTCGCGGCATATCACTCGATGTCGGGCGGCAAGACCGAGGCCGCTGAAAACGTATGGGGCAATGCAACGGCGTATCTCAAGCCCGTGGACAGCGAGGGGGACAAGCTGGCACCCGAATACCAGAGCACCGCCTCGTTTCCCGCAGCCGACGTAAAGGCCGCTCTTCAGAAAGCCGACAGCGCAGTTGCACTCGGAGACGACGCCTCCAAGTGGTTCGGTGAACCGACGCGTTCGGATTCGGGTACCATTACCTCGATTCCGGTTGGCGGCAAAACCTGGACCGGTGCCCAGGTGCGCACCGCTCTGAACCTGCGCAGCGCAAATTTTACCGTCTCCTATACCGATGGGAACTTCACATTCACCACGCTGGGCTATGGCCATGGCGTGGGGCTGAGCCAGTACGGCGCCGATTACATGGCGAGACAGGGCAAAACCTACAAGGAAATTCTGCTGCACTACTACTCGGGCGCAGCGCTGCAAACGCTGCAATAGGGGCGGAAGCGGCGTATTTTTCCGTGGCAAACCCCCGGCTTTTGTGTTAGAATAGGTATTGAGTGTGGGTCAAACGAGGCCCGCCGCACCAAATGCCGGAGGAGGGAATCCCAACATGACGCTGTACCAGCGCTTGCAGAATCTGTCCGAAAACTCCCTGTTTTTGATGGCCGACACCAAATACAGGCTCTGCGCCTCGCTGTCCTGCCCCGAAACCAGCGGAGAGCCGGGTGATTTGAGCCTTTATGCCTATAAAAACGTCAATCTGTTCACCGAGCTGCCCGGTCAGCCCAACTCGCTTTTCATTGATGGCAAGCGCTGCGGCACGCACGCGCTCGCAATACCGGGCGCCTCTACCGCGCAGGGCGTCTCGGGCGTCAACCACACCGTCCCCGACGTTGTGCATAAGCGGGATCTCTCGCTGCAACCGGACATTGGAGGCCTGCGCGTGCACGACAAGGTGGTCTCGGCAACACCCCATGCCTACAGCCTGCAATTTCTGCTCGCTGCGGGCATCCGCCCGCGCTGCAAAGCGGACGGGGTCTATCTGCTGCGCGATCATCTTTGCCTTGGCGAGCTGCGCTTTGCAAGCGAGCAGCGCCACAAGGTCGGTGTGCGGCGCATTTCCCTTTCCGAACAGGACAAACCCATCGTTTTGACCGATTTTTACGATATCGAGTACTTTGCGTCGGAGCAGCAGCCCCCCAATCCATTTGCGGACACCGAAGAGACCGACCCGGAAACGCTGTTTTTGGTGTCGCTGGACTTTTCTCCGACCGATATGGCACTGGCGTCCACCGAGCTGGCGCTCTACGACCAGCCCGTCCCCGCGGAGGCCGTCGCGGCCGAAGCGCTGTTCACCCCTTCGGTGACCCTGCGCGAAAACGAGCTGCAATCCGCGGTCTGGACCGCGGACGACCCGGCCGCTTTCCGCTATTGCTATTGCCTCTACCGCTATGATGCGCTGGTGCAAAAGACGGTCTACCAGCGCGAAAACGAATACCGGTTTCCAGACGCGGAGGAAGGCTCCTACCGCTTGCGGGTGCACCTCTGCGATGAAAACGGCCTGACCACCTCGCGAACCGCCGCCCAGTACCCGCTTGTGGGCGTGCAAACCCGCGGCCCCCTCTCATGGCTGCTGCACAGCCCCAAGCATTCCATGCCGCTGCTGCTGGTTGCGTTGCTCGACTGGAAACAGGACCGCGCCTCCCACGAATACCTGTCGGCGCTGGCTCGGGACGTCCCCTGCCATACGCTGTTTGTGCACACCGGCTGCATGGAATCGGAGAACTGGCAGCAGGCGCTTGCCGGACAGATCGCGGAGACTTGTGAGTTGCTAGGCCTGCATGCCGAAAACACCCTTCTGTCCGCTACCGGCCCCGCCGCCTGCCGCGCCGCCCTGTTTGCCATCCAAAACGGCTGCCGGGCCTGTATCCTGCAAGCCACCTCGCAGACGGAAGGCCACGCCGTGCGCAGACGGCTGGAAGAGGCGCTTACATCCGCCGGCCGCCCCTCGCTGCGCTTTTTCGTCCTCTATCAAAATTCCGCAGAACCAGAGGACAGCCGCGCAAACGCGCTGCCGGAGCTGCTGCGGGAGAGCGGCGTCCCGTTCGACGCCCGTTTGCAGGCGCCGGGCAGTCCGCTGCGCCTGCGCCTCGAGTTTGCATCCTATACCGGCGAGGTGGCTGCGCAAATGTCTCCCCCCAAATAACAGGGGACCATACGGACCCAACAAATCAAAAAGAGGATGCAGCATCCGGATGCTGCATCCTCTTTTCTGTTTCGCCGGGGAACCGCACAGGGTCACGATACGCTCGATTCCTGCCGGCCATGCGGCATTGCAACCGCCGGCGCGTTCTCATCATAGTCGGACTCGTCAAGCTCCATTTCAAACGCCTTATAGCAGCCGCAACTCTCCTCAGGCCGGTGGTAGGTCGGCACCACTTCAATGATCTTTTCAATCAATTCCTTTTTGCGGTTCTGGGAGGCGAGCCTGCGCATCTCGGCGAGGTCCTCGATCAGCTTGGCGGCGTCCACAGGGATCTGCTGGCCGATAAAGATACGCTGGTTGGAGGTCTTTTGCAAGCCCTCCTCGTCCATCAACAGCTCCTCATAGAGCTTTTCTCCCGGCCGCAGGCCGGTATATTCCACCTTGACGTCCACATCGGGAATCAGCCCCGAAAGACGAATCAGATTATAGGCCAGATCGGCAATCTTCACGGGCTTGCCCATGTCCAGCACAAAGATCTCGCCGCCTTTCGCCATGCGGCCGGCCTCGAGCACCAGCGACACCGCCTCTGGTATCGTCATAAAATAGCGGATGATGTCGGGATGTGTGACCTTGACCGGCCCGCCGGCCTCGATCTGCTTTTTAAACAGCGGGATCACCGACCCATTGGAACCCAGCACATTTCCAAAGCGAACCGCGGCAAACTCGGTCTTCGAGTGCTGCGACATAAGCTGCACAATCATCTCGCACATCCGCTTGGTGGCGCCCATGATATTGGTCGGGTTGACCGCCTTGTCGGTCGAGATCAACACAAACTTCTGCGCCTGATAGGTGTCCGCCAAAAAGGCCGTGTAAAACGTGCCGATTACATTGTTTTTCACGGCCTCCTCCGGATTTCCCTCCATCAGCGGAACGTGCTTGTGCGCCGCCGCATGGAATACCACCTCGGGCCGCAGCGTGCGGAACAGCATGCACATCTTATTAAAATCCCGGACCGAGGCAATCTGCACACAGAGGTCCAGGCTGTCTCCATAGGCGGCTACCAACTCCTGTTGGATATCGTAGGCGTTGTTCTCGTAGATGTCCAGCACGATCAGGCGCTTTGGGGAAAACTGCGCAATCTGCCGGCAGAGCTCCGAGCCAATCGACCCGCCGCCGCCCGTGACCAGCACGGTCTTGCCCGCGATAAACGAGGCGATCTCTCCCGTGTCGAACTGCACCTGGTCGCGGCCGAGAAGGTCTTCGATCTTGACGTCGCGCACATGGCTGAACAAGTCCTTCTCCGCGGTCATGACCTCTATAATACCCGGCAGAATCTTAATTTTGGCGTTGCACTTGGAGCAGATTGTGAGGATACGGCTCTGCTCCTCATGGGAAGCGGAGGGAATTGCGAGGTAGATGTTGCCGATTTTGTGCTCCCGGCAGAGCGCCGGGATATCCTGCGTGGTGCCCTCGATCTTCACGTTGTGCAGCATTCTGCCCTGCTTCTGCGGATCGTCGTCCACGCAGCAGACAGGCCGCAGCTTGGAGGAGGCGTTTTTCTCGATCTCCTGAATCAGCAGGTTGGCCGCCTGTCCCGCGCCGACGATCAGCGTGCGTTTGTTGCGTTTGCGGTGCCGGTTCTGACAGTGGTTTACAAACAGCCGGTAGACCATGCGGGACAGCAGCAAAGCGAGCGTTGACGCCACAATTACAAACGCCGCTAAGCTGATCGTGGTATACCGCGGAAACATCCATTTCATCACGATAGAGAAGACCGCGCCGCACCCCAAGGACACCAGCGTGCAGCGGATAAACTCATAGCTCTCGGCATAGCGCCAGAGGCTGTCATACAGCCGAAACGCTACAAAGCCAAGTGTATACACCCCGATCAGGGCCAGCGACGACGATATATACACGGACATGGCCCCTTGCAGGTGTTCGTTATAAAAGTAAAGGTTGAGCGTGGCGCAATAGGTGGCCAACAGAGTGATCACATCAATGCAGTACAGGGCAACCCGCCTGTGCTTGCTTAAAAACTCTTTCATACTTCTCCCCCACAACAGGATTCTTCCCGTTCTGTTTTGTCAAACGTTTGTCAAAAAATACCTCTTTTTTGAGGCGCTATTTTATATTTTACTCCATTTGCTTACCATACGCAATAAAAAACGTCTGGTATTAGAAGAATACCCTCATTTTCCCTAAAGCAGTCCGCCCGCACCGGCCGCTCGCTGTACCATTTTCATAACAGGGCTTCCAATTTCTGCATACCATTAAAAAAGGCGCGGCGAACTTATGTCGCCGCGCCTGATGGCGCTCTGCACCCATTTGTGAAACCGCAAGGTCATCTTCTTTTTCTGCCGGTCAGCGCTACGCCTACAACCTTGGGACCGCTGTTGATCGTAACCGACGCGCCGATTTTGTAGATCCCCGACGGCGGATAGCCCAGCTCCTTGGTCAGGCTCTGGGCAAGTTCGTTCGCCGGCTCCTCACTGTAGGCAGAAAGGACCTGGTAGTCGCTGCCCTTTTCAGCTATGCGCTGCACCACTTCTTTGACCATCTTGGGCACAATGTTTTTATCACCGCGCACCTTTTCAATAATTTTAATCTCGCCGTCGATGATGGTGAATACGGGACGCAGGCCCAGCACCTCGCCCACAAATGCCGCGGCGCAACTGATGCGGCCCGACTTCTTCGCAAAATCGAGCGTATACACCGAAAACAGCACTTCACTGCTGTTAAAATATGCTTGGAGGTACTCAAGTATTTCGGAAACCGCCGCGCCCTCCGCAGCCATTGCCGACGCCCGCACCACCGCTGCGCCATAGGCGTACGCATAGGTGCCGGAGTCCAGAATGTGAATCGGCATCCGCTGTGCCGCCTCGGGCACGTCGTCATAGAACATCTGGCGGCCCAGCACGGCCGCGTCGCGCATATTGGAGCCTTTGGAATTGATCGTGACCAGCACAACTTCCCCATATCCCTGGTCATAATAAGCGGCAAACCGTTCGGCAAACTGGGGCGTTGTGATATGGGAGGTGGTCGGAATGGTCTTGGAACTCAGCAGGATGTCGTAGAACTGCTCGGGGGTGAAATCCACCCCTTCCAGATAGCTTTTGCCGTCCACCGTAATGGGGATGGGCAGCACCTCGATTCCATGGGCTTCGGCCTCGTGCGCCGGGATATCGCTCGCGGAATCGGTCACAAACTTGATCTTGTGCATTCAACTTCCTCCCAATTGTATTTCGTCAAACGTCCCTTATTTTGCAGCGCGGGAAAATCCCACTGCCGGAGCACCTCGTATACGGCCACCGCCACTGTGTTGGAAAGGTTCAGGCTTCTGGCCCCTTCAACCATCGGCAACCGCACACAGCTCTGCGGGTGCTGCACCAGCAGCTCCTCAGGCAACCCCGCATCCTCCCGGCCAAACACAATGTAGGCGTTTTCAGGATAGTGCAGGTCGCTGTACCGTCTGGCCGCCTTGGTCGTGAAATAGAAAAACGCCCCGTCGGGGTTGCGGGCGAAAAAATCACCCAGTGAATCGTAATACGTGATATCGAGCAGGTGCCAGTAGTCCAGCCCTGCCCGTTTGAGCTTTTTATCGTCGATGGCAAATCCCATTGGACGCACAATGTGCAGCCGCGCGCCGGTCGCCGCGCAGGTCCGGGCAATGTTGCCGGTGTTCTGCGGAATCTGCGGCTCAACCAGCACAATGTTGAGGTTCGGCATAGCAGTTCGCCCGCCTTTTCTATCTTTTGAAGTTTCGTACGGTTATATGCGTGTAAATATCGCCTGGAGCGTTCCCTGGACGGCATATTTTCCAAAGCCGGCCGGAATGAACAGGCTGTCGCCCTTGCGGCAGGAAAGGCTGCCGCCGTCCCAGGTCAGGCTTCCCTCTCCATCCAGCACCAGCAGGGAATGGAACGAGGTCCCGTCCGCTGCAAGTTCCACCCTATCGCACACCTGCAAAAGGCTCACGGTGAAATAGGTGCAGCTCGCCAGCAGCGTACTGTCGAAACCGGCGCCATGGACGGTCTCTCCTTGGGGCTTCGGCTCCCGCGCGGGCTTGCGCAGCGTGGTCACGTCAATCGCCTTGTCCACATGCAGCTCCCGCTGCTTGCCCTGGGCGTCGGTGCGGCCATAGTCGTAAACACGGTAGGTCGTGTTGGAGTTTTGCTGGATCTCGGCAATTAAAATACCGCCTTTAATCGCATGGATGGTACCCGCTTCGATGAAGAAAACGCTGCCCTTGGAAACCGGCACTTCATTGAGCACCTCCAAAAGCGTGCCCTGCTCAATGCGGCGGCGGAACTCCTCTTTGGAAATCTCCTGCTTAAAGCCATAGTAGAGCGTTGCGTTCTCCTCGCAGTCCACGACATACCACATTTCGGTCTTGCCATATTCGCCTTCGACGCGTAGTGCATAGTCGTTATCCGGATGCACCTGGATCGACAGGTCCTCCCGGGCGTCGATGAGTTTAATCAAAATCGGGAAATACGTAAACTGGTCGCAGTTGGACCCCAACAGCCCGTTTTGATCCTGCTCGACCAGCTCGGTCAGGGTCATTCCCGCAAATTCACCGTTTTGGATGATATTTTCGCCGTCTCTGTGGCAGGAGAGCTCCCAGCTCTCCGCGACGATATCCAGGTCGCTCTGCTTGCCGAACTCCGTTTTGAGCCGGCTGCCGCCCCAGATATAGTCTTTAAACGCCGGTTTCAGTTTAAAAGGAACCATGAAAACTTCTCCTTCTTCCTACAAATATAGAGTATATCACTTCGCCCGCCTTCTGTACAGCGGCACGGCATTGATGTCACCGATGGGATATCTGTCATATGTGCTGCTTTTTCATGCTTTTTGGGAATCATATCCGAAGTTTTATACATTAAGACAGGACATATTCCGCAAAATAGCCGTTTACAGCCTGCTATCCGGTGTATGCTGCAAAATATGTGTATACTTTCTATATGGTATCATACCATATTTTATCCTAAAATCAAAACATTTTAGGTCATTTTTCGTCCGATCTATGAGAAAAACTTAAAAAAATACGCTGTGCCTCTTCCAGGACGCAGAAAAACCGGCAGAAGAAGCGTTCCGCTTCCCTGCCGGCCTTATCGTCACTGCAACCATTCTATCCATTCATCCAACAGGCCCCGAACCGTTTGCACGGCCCGCTCTGCAAACTGCAGCTTCGCCGGAACCAGAAAGATATATTGCTGGCGGTATTTTTCGGCCGTTTGCAGCGCTTGTGTATACGGTCCCCGTCCGGTCAAAAGACCGGGATCGTTCTGCATGGCGCCTGTATCCCGGTTTTCAGATTTTGTGCTCTGCACCGTGAGCCCCGCGTTTTGAATGGTATAGTGCACCGTCACCGCGCCCAGCACAAACAGCATGCCGATCAGCGTGATCAAAAACGACGCCAAAAACGTCTTGGTTCCTTCCCTCATTGCCTTTCCAATTCCTTTTGCTTGATATTTTCCCGCGGGCTGCGCGTTTTGCGTCCTCCCGGTGTTCTACATGAGGCCCTTCAGCGTCTTGGCAAGGCTCTTGCCCACCAGCTCGCCCGCATAAATCGCCTGGTCGAGGCTGTTGCCGTGGGAGCCAACCTCAATCAGAATCGAACCGGTCGTCAGATGCTGGTTGTATTTCCGGTAGTCAAACAGAATGGGGCGCGTAAAGCTGGGATAATCGCTCTCCATCTGGTTTTGCAGCAGGGTTGCAAATTTGAGGTTTTCCATATAGTTGGGCATATTCATTTTGCCGTTGTCGCAGCCCGAGATAATCATAACCTGGGCGGCTTTTTTCCCGCCGATTTCGGCGACCGCCGAATAGCGGGTGCCGTTGGACTCAATCGCGTCGCGGTGGATATCGAGCACCACCTTGATCGTGGGATACTGCTCCAAGTATTTTTTCACCGTGACTTCGCTGCGTTCATACGCGCCGTTATACGAAGGGTAGTCGTGCTGTGTCGCATCGTGCACCACGCCGATGCCCGCCGCCTCCAACTGCTTGGTGATCTCGTCCCCCACGCGCACCATGTTTTTACTATTGTCCGTTGAACGCGCGTTATACCCTTTTTCATAAAAATCCCGTTCCACCGGCTCGAAAGACTCGGTCGCATGGGTGTGCATCACCAAAACCTG
>CATNEU010000022.1 GCA_950097605.1 uncultured Oscillospiraceae bacterium
GTCACGGTCGGCTATATGTACTTCCTCAAGCTGCACCACCTGGTTGACGACAAGATCCACGCGCGTTCCACCGGTCCGTACTCGCTCGTTACACAGCAGCCGCTCGGCGGTAAAGCCCAGTTCGGCGGCCAGCGTTTCGGTGAGATGGAGGTCTGGGCGCTCGAGGCGTACGGCGCCGCCTACACGCTGCAGGAGATCCTAACCGTCAAGTCCGACGACGTGGTGGGACGCGTGCGCACCTATGAGGCGATTGTCAAGGGCCAGAATGTGCCCAAGCCGGGCGTGCCGGAGTCCTTCCGCGTGCTCATCAAGGAGCTGCAGTCGCTGGGCCTCGACATCAAAGTGCTCGATAAGGACGACGAGGAAATCGACCTCAAGCAGACGTTCGACGACGATATCAACGTTCGCGCGCAGGTTGCCGAGGAGGTCCCGGAGCCGGTCCCGGTCGAGGAAGAGGAGACGGTGGACCCCTCCGAATATGTGCAGGACGAGGCTGAACTCGAGGATTCCTTTGAAATCGAGGAACCCACGCTCGAGGACATCATGTCGGACGCGCCGGTGCTCGACCTTGGTTTGGACGACGTTTTTGGAAACGATGATACTATATAGGAAGAAGGGGTCGTAATTGGAATTTAATGTTTTTGAGTCTATAAAGATCGGCCTGGCTTCTCCCGACAAGATCCGTGAGTGGTCCTACGGGGAAGTCAAGAAACCGGAGACGATCAACTACAGAACCTTAAAACCGGAGAGGGACGGCCTTTTCTGCGAACGCATCTTTGGACCCCAGAAGGACTGGGAATGCCATTGCGGCAAGTATAAGCGCGTGCGCTATAAGGGCAAGGTCTGCGACCGCTGCGGCGTGGAAGTTACCCGCAGCAAAGTGCGCCGCGAGCGCATGGGCCACATCGAGCTGGCGGCCCCCGTCTCGCACATCTGGTACTTCAAGGGGATTCCCTCGCGCATGGCGCTGATTCTGGATATCTCGCCGCGCCTGCTCGAAAAAATCCTCTATTTCGCCTCCTATGTGGTCATTGATCCGGGCAGCACGCCGCTGGAGAAAAAGCAGTTGCTAACTGAAAAAGAATACCGCGATATGCGTGAAAAATATGAGGACGACTTTGTAGCCGAGATGGGCGCGGAGGCGATTAAAAAGCTTCTGGAGGCCCTGGACCTCGAGGCGCTCTCGATCGAGCTCAAAAGCGAGCTGAAGGAGGCGCAGGGACAAAAGCGCCTGCGCGTGCTCAAACGGCTGGAGGTCGTCGAGGCATTCCGGACTTCGGGCAACAAGCCCTCCTGGATGATCCTCGACGTGGTGCCGGTGATCCCGCCGGACATCCGCCCGATGGTGCAGCTCGACGGCGGCCGCTTTGCAACAAGCGACCTAAACGACCTCTACCGCCGCGTCATCAACCGCAACAACCGCCTGAAGAGGCTGCTCGAGCTCGGTGCGCCGGATATCATCGTGCGCAACGAGAAGCGCATGTTGCAGGAAGCGGTGGACGCGCTGATCGACAACGGCCGCCGCGGCCGTCCGGTTACCGGGCCGAACAACCGCCCGCTCAAGTCCCTGTCCGACATGCTCAAGGGCAAACAGGGCCGCTTCCGCCAGAACCTGCTTGGCAAGCGCGTGGACTTCTCGGGCCGTTCGGTTATCGTCGTCGGCCCAGAGCTCAAGATGTACCAGTGCGGCCTGCCGAAGGAAATGGCACTCGAGCTGTTCAAGCCGTTTGTCATGAAACTTCTGGAAGAACAGCACATCGCCGGCAACATCAAAAGCGCCCGCAAAATGGTCGAACGCGCCAACAAGGACGTGTGGGATGCACTCGAGGTCGTGATCAAAGAGCACCCGGTGCTCTTAAACCGCGCGCCGACGCTGCACCGTCTGGGCATCCAGGCGTTTGAGCCGGTCCTCGTCGAGGGCCGCGCGCTCAAGCTGCACCCGCTGGTCTGTACCGCTTACAACGCCGACTTCGACGGCGACCAGATGGCGGTGCACGTGCCGCTTTCCGCCGAGGCGCAGGCCGAAGCAAGGTTCCTGATGCTGGCCGCCAACAACCTGCTCAAACCGTCCGACGGACGCCCCGTCGCCGTGCCGACGCAGGATATGGTGCTGGGCTCCTATTATTTGACACTTGAGAAAAAGGGCGAGCCGGGCGAAGGCAAGGTGTTCCGCGACTTCAACGAGGCCCTGATGGCCTACAACGAAGGCGTCGTGGGCCTGCACGCGCCGATCCGCGTGCGTGTGAGCAAGGACATCGGCGGCAAAAAGATCACCAAGCTGATTGATGCAACCGTGGGCCGGATCATCTTCAATACGCCGGTCCCGCAGGACCTCGGCTATGTCGACCGTTCTAGTTCGGACGATATGTTCAACCTCGAAATCAACTTTCTGGTCGGCAAAAAGCAGCTTGGGAACATCATCGACCGCTGTATCAAAATTCATGGCACCGCAACCACCGCCGAAGTGCTTGACAAGATCAAGGCACAGGGCTTTAAATATTCCACCAGGGGCGCCATCACCGTCGCGGTCTGCGACGCTGTGATTCCGCCGCAGAAAAAAGAGCTCATCGCCTCCGCAGAGGCCGAGATCGACAAAATCACGAAGCAGTATAAACGCGGCCTGATTTCTGAAGACGAGCGGTTTAAGCTGGTCATCAACACCTGGAACGAGACGACCGACAAGGTTGCCACGGCCCTGAAGGACAATCTCGACCAATACAACCCGATTTTCATGATGGCCGACTCGGGCGCGCGTGGTTCGATGAACCAAATCCGCCAGCTTGCGGGTATGCGCGGCCTGATTGCAAACACCTCGGGCCGTGCAATTGAAATCCCGATCCGCGCGAACTACCGCGAGGGCCTGAACATTTTGGAATACTTCATCTCTTCGCGCGGCGCCCGTAAAGGCCTGGCCGACACCGCGCTGCGTACAGCCGACTCGGGCTATCTGACCCGTCGTCTGGTCGACGTCTCACAGGATGTCATCATCCGGCAGGACGACTGCGGCACCCATGACGGCATCGTCGTCTATGACATCAAGGAGGGCAACGAGGTCATCGAGCCGCTCAGAGAGCGTCTGCTGGGCCGTTACCTGACGGAGGACATGGTGCATCCCGAGACCGGCGAACTGCTGGTTTCCAAGGACAAAATGATGGAGGACAGCGACGCGGAGAAGATCGTGGCGGCCGGCGTGCAGTCGGTCAAGATCCGCTCCATTCTCACCTGTGCATCCAAACACGGCGTTTGCAGCAAGTGCTATGGCGCAAACCTCGCAAACGGCAAAACCGTGGCGGTCGGCGAGGCGGTCGGCATCATCGCCGCGCAGTCGATCGGCGAGCCGGGCACCCAGCTAACCATGCGTACCTTCCACACCGGCGGTATCGCGTCGGCGGAGGACATCACGCAGGGTCTGCCGCGCGTCGAGGAGCTGTTTGAGGCCAGGAAGCCCAAATCGCTCGCGATCATCAGTGAAATTCCGGGCGAGGTCCGGTTTGAGGAGATTAAAAAACACCGCCACATCGTGGTGTATGATAAAAACACCGGCGACGAGGTCAGCTACCTGATCCCCTATGGTTCGAGACTGCGCGTGCAGGCGGGCAGCATCGTGGAGGCCGGCGACATGCTGACCGAGGGTTCGGTTTACCCGAGCGATATTCTCAAGATCAAGGGCGCGCAGGCTGTGCAGAACTACCTGATCGAAGAGGTGCAGCGCGTCTACCGGATGCAGGGCGTTGACATCAACGACAAGCATATCGAAGTGATCGTGCGGCAGATGATGAAGAAAATCCGTGTCAACGAGGCTGGAGACACCGAGTTGCTGCCGGGTTCGGTCATCGAGAAGAGCGAGTTTGTCGAGACCAACGAGGCGATCCGCGCGCGCATTGCCGCGGGCGAGACCGATCTGCGCGAGGCCGAGGGAACGCCGGAACTCATGGGTATTACCAAAGCGTCGCTCGCAACCGAGTCGTTCCTGTCCGCCGCTTCGTTCCAGGAGACCACCCGCGTGCTGACGGAGGCCGCGACCAAGGGCAAAGTCGACCCGCTGCTCGGCCTTAAGGAAAATGTCATCATTGGTAAGCTGGTCCCGGCCGGCACCGGTATGCCGTGCTACCGCAATGTTGCGATTGTCAAGGATGGCGAGCAAATGCAGGAAGAAGCCGCAAACGACGACGAGAGCGAATTTGTGCTTGCGAAGGAGACCATTATCGCGGAATAACAGCCGGTATGCGGCTGCAAATGGACCGCAGTATAGAAAAAAGCCCGCAGACGGCGCGTCTGCGGGCTTTTTTGGCCGGATGCTTTGCGTGGCGGGCATCTAAAAAGCAAAAGGCCGGAGGCCTCCCGAACAGGAGGCCTCCGGCCTTTATGATGAGGGATCACAAAGCTATTGGATGGTAACGGTGAATACCTCGGAAACGTTGCCCAGCATGTCGACCGCCTTGACGGTGTGGGTGCCTTTTGCTTTGAGCTTCACAAAGTTCGCCCTTGCAGTCGGCTCTCCGTCGCCAATGATAAACTGTGCGGGTTTGCTGGTTTTGACCGTCACGTTCTGCGTCACGGTCGCGCCGTTTTCTACTGCCTTGTTGGTGCCTTCTATGACGGCGCTGAGAACCGGCGCGGTCTTGTCGATGTTGGCCTTATAGACGCCGCCGTAGTTGCCGGCGATGTCATAGATAGAAACGACACAGCTTTCGGTAACGGTGTACGCCGTACCGGTCGCCACGGTTACGCCGTCCACTACAAAGTCGACGGTCTCGCTTGCCGTGATGGTGATATCCTCGCCGGTGGGTTTGCCGGAAGCAACGGTTGCGGTGAAGGTGGGCTTGGTGCGGTCGATCTCGAAGGATACCTCGGTCTCGTTGCCCGCCATATCGGTGGCTTTAACGGTATACTTGCCTTCCTCCGTGATCCGCAGTCCGTATGCATAGTCTTCCGCTTCCACGCCGTTGACCGTGAAGATCACCTTGGAATCCGAACGGATCGAAAGGTTGTTTCTCGTGATGCCCTCGGGAACGCCCGTGAGAACCGGCGCTTCCTTGAGGATGGTTACACGGTAGAACGCCGTGTAGTTACCGGCCTTGTCAATCGCACGGATGTTGTAGACGCCCGATTCGCTCAGGGTCAGCTCGGTGCCTTCCGCAATCACTTCGGTGCCGTTGTAGAAGGTGGATTCCTCGTTGACTGTGAAGGTGACGTCCTGGTTGGTAATGCCGTAGTGCTCGACGGTTGCACGGAGCACCGGAGCGGTGCGGTCGATCACAACGGTATAGATGCCGCTCTTGCTGCCGTCGGTCCCGAACGCCTGGATGCGGTAAGCACCCTCGTCGCGCAGCGAGAGCTGCTTGGAAACCCGCTCAACCTTCACGCCGTTGACAAAGAAGTTCACGTCTCTGTCGGCGGTGATGGTGGTGGCATATCGGGTAGCGCCGCCCTCCGGCAGGCCGGTGAGTGCCACAGTGTCGGTGTTGGTGGTGATGCCATGGCCGAATGCATAGGCGATTTCATCCGTGTAGTTGCCGTTTGCATCCGTTGCAGGGGCGTCCACAGGCAGTTTGCCGACGGTCGGCTTATAGCCGAAGATTGCGTCGATGCCGGCCGGGATGTTCGGACCGAACGCGGATTCCGGCATGATGTTTTCGCCGTCCGCATCCGTCGGGTCCATACCCTTGTAGCCATAAACCGCCACATAGGCCTGCGCGTCGCGCTGGTTGGCCGCGTCGTACGGCTGGCCAATACCCATCAGCGCGCAGGGCGTGCCGATTTCGTTGCAATACTGTGTAACGGCGCGCGGTCCGGCCGTGACCCAGTGGGTGGGCTTGAGGTGGCTGAGCGCGGTCATTTCGGTAATCATAACCACATAATCCGCACTGTCGAGCTTCGCCTTCAGTGCAGGCGTAACGCTGGTGTTGTTGGTGTACACATAGGTGTCCACTTGGATATCCTGCGGGAGAACGCCTTCCGCCTGCAGGCGTCTGAGGCCATACTGCATGCCCGGGATTTCGTTGTCGTATGCGCCGATAACCAGCACGTTGTCGCCGGAGACCGGTTTATACGGCAGCAGGTTGTTTTCATTCTTGATGACGGTGGCGCCTTCAAAGGCGATTTCGCGCTCGAGCTCGCGGTGCTCTTTGCTGCCGACGATCTGCTGCGCGTTTTCAATCTTCTCTTCGACGGTACGGGTATCGTTCGCGATGTCCATAATACCGCGGTCGATCTTCATTTTGACGATGCGCTCGCAGGATTCCGTGATCTTCTCCTCGGAAATTTCGCCGCTTCTGACAGCCGCGCTGACTTCCCTGACGATCGCGTCGAGTTTTGCAACGTGCGACTGCTCGGTCATGAAGGTCGGCTTCACGGCCATATCCACGCCGGCGTTGAAGGCGAGCTTGACAGCTTCGATTTCGCCGAAGTGCTCGGTGATGCCCTGCATGGTCATCGAGTCGGTGACAATAACGCCCTCGAAGCCCATATCCTGGCGCAGCACGCCTTCAAGGATCTCTCTCGAGAGGGTGGCCGGCGGTTTCACCTGGCTGCCGTCCTTTTTGGAGGTAAAGGTCTCGGTGACGATCTGCGGATACTGGATGTGCGCGGTCATAATCATGTCGATGCCCGCGTCGATAGCGGCCTGGAACGGCAGAAGTTCCACTTTTTTGAGTTCATCATAGGATTTGTCAACCGACGGCATACCGTAGTGCGAGTCGGTCACGGTGTCGCCATGTCCCGGGAAGTGTTTCGCGGTCGCGGACACATGCTGGGACTGGATGCCCTGCATCATCGGTACGCCGAGCTCTGCAACCAGCTCCGGACGGCTCGAGATCGAGCGCAGGTTGATAACCGGGTTGGACGGGTTGCAGGTGGTGTCGAGCACCGGCGCGTAGTTGACGTTGATGCCCACGGAGGCAAGCTCGCTGCCGAGGATGGTGCCTGTTGTATAGGCGTTTTCGGTGCTGCGGGTCGCGCCGAGCGCCATATTGCCCGGCATACCGGTGCCGCTGCCGAGACGGTAGACGATGCCGCCTTCCTGGTCGGCCGCGATCATCAGAGGCAGGTTGCCGTCTTCGAGCGCAGCTTTCTGCAATGCATCGGTCAGGCGAACGGTCTGCTCGGTGGCCACGATATTTTCCGCAAAGAGAATGACGCCGCCGAGGTCGTAGTTCTGGATAACCGCCTTGACTTCGTCGTTCATGACCTGGAACGCGCCCGACGCGCCGCCGGAATTCCAGGAACGGAAGTCCATGATGATTTTCTGGCCGATCTTCTGCTCAACGGTCCAGTCCTTCACGATCTGCTTCGCCTTTGCAGCGGAGTTGATCTCGGTTTCCAGGCCGAAGCCGAAGGGGTATTTGATCTGATCGGTATAGGCGTTGTTTTCAACAACCGGGACGTCTACGGGGAGCTTGCCGGTTGCCGCGGCATAGCCGAAAATGATGTCGATGCCGCCCGGGATGTTCGGGCCAAACGCCTTCTGCGGAGCGATCGAGCCGTCCGACTCGGTCGGGTCCATGCCCTTGTAGCCATAGGTTGCCACATAGGCCTTGCAGTCGTCAAATACGGACACGTCGTAGGGCTGTCCAACGCTCATAAGCACACAGGGGGTGCCGATCTCGTTGCAGTATGCCGTAACGGCTTTCGGCGCCGCTGTGACCCAATGTGTGGGCTTCAGGTGGCTGACAGAAGTCATTTCGGTGTCCATGACCACATAGTCCGCCGCGTCGATTTTTGCTTTGAGTTCATCGTTCACAGCGGTCTGGCTGGTGTATACATAGGTGTCGAACGTGACGCTCTTGGGAACCAATCCTTCGGCCTGCAGGCGGGTCAAACCATATTGCATGCCTGGGATTTCATTGCTGTAAGCGGCGATGAACAAAACCTTTTCGCCGTCTTTGGGCTGCAGCGGCAACACGCCGCCTTCGTTTTTAACGACGGTGGTCGCTTTATAGGACGCTTCGCGCTCGATCGCGCGGTGCGCTTCGCAGCCGACAACCGCTTCCGCGTTGGCAACCTTGTCGTCAACGGGGGTTTGATCGTCCGCAAGGTCCATAACGCCGCGGTCGATTTTCAGCTTGATGATCCGCTCCGCGGATTCGGTGATTTGATCCTCGGAGATCTCGCCCGCACGGACCGCGTCGCACACAGAGGTGACAATCGCGTCCAGCTTGGGGACCTGGGAGTTTCTCTGCACGGTGGTGGGCATCAACGCAATGTCCACGCCCGCGTTGAAGGCGATTTTCACGGCGTCGATTTCGCCGAAGTGCTGGGTAATGGCCTGCATTTCCATCGCATCGGTTACGATGACGCCTTCATAGCCCATGTCGCCGCGCAGGATATCGGTGAGGATTTCCTTCGAGAGCGTTGCGGGCGGATGAATTTCCGAGCCGTCCTTTTTCGAGATAAACGTTTCGGTGACGACCTGCGGGAAGGCAATATGCGCGGTCATAATCATGTCGATACCGCCGTCGATTGCCGCCTGGAACGGGGCCAGCTCGGTTTGTTTGAGCTCGTCGTAGGATTTGTCAACCGCGGGCAAACCCACATGGGAGTCGGTGGAGGTGTCGCCATGGCCCGGGAAGTGCTTGGCGGCCGCTGAGACGTTCTGGTCTTGAATACCCTTTACAATCTGGGTGCCGATTTCAGAAACCAGTTCCGGCTTGCTGCCGATCGAGCGCAGGTTGATGACCGGGTTGGACGGGTTGCAGTTGACATCGAGCGACGGGGCAAAGTTGACGTTGATGCCAACGGATTTCAGCTCTGCGCCGAACACGCCGCCGACGTCATAGGCGAGCTGCGGGTCGCGCGCGGCGCCGAGCGCCATATTGCCGGGCATGGCCGTGCCGCTGCCGAGACGGTAGACGATGCCGCCCTCCTGGTCGGTGGCGATCAGAAGCGGAGGGATACCGGCTTCTTTGGCCGCCTTTTGCAGGCCGTCGGTCAGTCTTGTGGTCTGCTCGGTTTCCACGATATTTTCCGCGAAAAGAATCACGCCGCCAAGCTCATAATCCTGAATGACCTTGCCGACTTCATCGTTCATAATTTTGAAAGCGCCGCTCGGGGAGCCGTCCTCGGGATACCAGGAGCGGAAGGCCATCATGATTTTTTGGCCGACCTTTTGCTCCAGCGTCATGTTGCTGACGATTTCCTTGGCCTGCTGGGCCGAATTCTGTTCCGTATCGGCCACCGCAGTGGGTACGACAAACGCAGAGCACAGCATTGAGGTTGCAAGCAGCGTGCTGAGGCATTTCTTTGCAGCTTTTGTGAATCTCATAATATCCTCCTTCGTTCGGCCGCTGCGTAGGAGGCCGCGGCCTTAATCCTTGCTGGTTGGGAGTCATATGAATTTCCGCTTCCGTCCAATCGGTTCGTTTTTTGTTTTGCAGCGCGGGTACGCCGGCTGGTTGTTGCCGTGTCGGCGGGCGACGTCCTGTGCGGGATTCGCGTAGCGTTTGTTATGTACGTGGCGTCAGAGTACGGTCGCAGTATAGGAGGCCTGCGCCTGCGCTATCTTCCCGGTATCCATCCGGTGCGGGATGACAAAACATCAAACAAATAAAAAGTTTCCAGATGTGGAATCGGCCCTCCTTTCTTTTTTTAGAAAACCAGCAGAGGGGGTATTGGTAAAAATGCACCCCATGGATTTTCGGTTTTTATGCAAAGATTCTGGAACTTTGTGCCGGTATGGGCCTGTTTTTCCCTTGCTTTTTGGATCTGCATCAGCCATTACAGCCCATATGCCCAAAACAGGAAGGCGCCGGCCTGTCCTGCTTGGTTGCAGCACACCGGGCACCGGTACAGAAGGGACTTCCATATGAATACTATCGCCATTGTATCACGCGCTTTCGGAAAAATATAGGGAAATTTTAAACAAAATATTATGAAAACTGTATGCTATATTGAATAAATATCAAGTCATATTCAAAAAAGGTACAATGTTTCAAAAAAAGGTTTTGACAAGAAAGCGTGGAAAATCGGTCCATATCTTTGTGGAACCGGTTTGAAAGCTTCCAGCCGCTTCAGGATAAAAGTGCGATAAAAACGCGGCTTTTCGGACCGCAGCGCATATAGGACTCTGCATGGGATTGGGAAAAATCCATAAATGGAGTTTTATGGTGATCTCTGCACTTCCGGTTCACAGAGGAATGGGTTTGCTTTTGTAAATACATACTGCAAATCAGAAGAAACCGGTCATGGAACAGATGGAATCAGCAAAACGCGCAAGAGCGGAACACGATGCGTTTTTCTTTTCCTTATAATTAAGAAGCTGCGCAGAAATGGAGACCCGCGTCCGGTACCATAGAAAACCAGCGGAATCCACCCAAATCGGCGGGGGAGGCGATTAATTGCCGTAAAACTGCGCAAAATAGTGAATATGCTGCTGCACAGGCAGAATACGGCTTTTTATTAGGCAAAAATCACAAGCGGATAACAGTTGACAAACACCCCTCGTTAATGGTAAAATTTTAACTTGTGAAATGCTGTTTGCAGGGGGATTTCCCCCTGTTAAACATAAATTTTATTTTGTGCGCGAGGAGGTGCGATATGCCAACCTTTAACCAGCTAGTTCGC
>CATNEU010000023.1 GCA_950097605.1 uncultured Oscillospiraceae bacterium
AAAACAAATATCCATAGGCAAAGGATGGATTTTATCCCGCGGAGCCTGACGCAGATACATGGAAAACAATTCGGCCGTTCCGGCCCATCGGACCCGGCAGGCTCCTTTTTACATTGTATGCGGTTTTTTTTCCTGGTAGTAAAATCCCGGCAGGGCGGCCCAAAACAAGGCGTCCTGCCGGGATTTTCACACTGGATGCATGGTTTGGAATGGGTTTATAGCTGTTTTTCTTCCGCAGCCGGTTCCTCCTTTTTCTCCTCCTTGGAGAAAAAGGCGCCAAACTTATCAATCATATCGGGCACAAGGTTGACAACCTTGTCCGCCGTGTTGGAGCTTGTGGAGATCTGCATCAGCTTCACATCCCCCGAAGCCGAAACGATTAAAAAGGCAATCGGATTGATCGAAATACCCGCGCCGCCGCCGCCAAACAGATCCTTCGGCGCCGGATTTTTGGACGGAAAGTCCGAACCGCCCGCGCCGAATCCCAAAGACACTTTAGAAACCGGAATAATTGTGGTGCCGCTCGGCGTATTAACCGGGTCGCCGATTACCGTGTTGACGTCGATCATCTCGCGAATTTTCTGCATAGTGGTGCCCATCAGGCCCTCGATTGGATGCTCGCTCATTGTTGTTTCCTCCATTTCGCTGTAAGACGGGCGGAGCTGCCGCCGCGCCGTTTTTCTCATAACCGCGCCGCTGCGCGGGCTGCACTTTGTGCAGCAGCTATCCTTTATCAAAATGATGCGGGCCGCGCCCGCTTCCCTACGATTTCATAGCCGCCTCCGGCTCTTTTTCCGCCTGCGGCGCCGGAGAGGGTTCCCCGGCCGCCTCGGCTTTTTTGCGCTGCATGGTCCGCACAAACAACCGCTTTAAAAAGCGAAACAGAAACTGCGGACCCGCGAGAAACAGGATATACACCGGTATCTTTATTTTGCAGAAAAAACGCGCGCGGTATGCATCGTGTTCAAAATCCGGTAGAATTTGAATCCTGGTCTTCTCAAACCGCATGAAGTTGTGCAGCGCGGCGAGCACACCGTACACGCCCGCGCAGATGTTTCCATACTGGATCGCGGTATCTGCCGCGTCGCCGGTCGCCACCCGCAAATCCAGGTCGAGATAGGCCACAATCACCCGTTTGCCGATCCTCTTCACCGGCTCCCAGGCGGCCTCCAGCAGATCTTTTAGAATCGACGCCGTTTGCTTGAGCCTTGCCAGTGAAAAGCCTTTGGGCTGCGGCTCCGGCGGCTGTTTATCCTTTTTCCGTTTTTTCTTTTTTTTCGGCTTTTTAGGCTGCCCTTCGGTGGCAATGGGGATGTTGTATTTTAGAAAGAGATACCGGATTTGGCAGCTAAACTGCTCGTCATACCGGATATGCACCACAATGGGCAGGCAGACCAGCACTGCCAAAAACGCGATAACCGCGCCCGCAATGATCCAACCCATCCATCAGCGCCTCCTTTTCGTCCAAAACCCGGTGTTGCAGCCGGTTTGCTTCCTATTCCGCTTGCGCGCTGTCCGGGACGGTTTTCGTCTCCTGCAGCGGCGGCAGGTCGGCCAGCGATGAAAGCTGGAAAGACCGCAAAAACACGCTCGTCGTCTTATAGGAAATCGGCTTGCCCGGCAAGTCCAGACGGCCTGCCTCCTCCAATAGCCCTTTTTGCACAAGAGAGTTCACGGTGGAGGAGCTGTCCACGCCGCGCACCTGTTCAATAAAGCTCTTGGTGACGGGCTGGTTGTAAGCGGCGATGGCAAGCACCTCCATTGCCGCCTGCGAAAGCGGCGCGCTGCGCGCGATGGACAGCGCCTGCTTGATATAGGGTGCGAATTCGCTGCGCGTCACGAGCTGCACGGCATTGTCCAGCACCAGCACCGCCAGCGCACTGCCCGCCTCATCAAGCGTATCCCGCAACGAGTGCACAAGCTTGCACACCGCGTCTTTCGGCATATCAAACAGTTCGCAGAGCCTGGACACCGGCACGGGGTCGCCGCTGGCAAACAGCACCGCCTCCAAAATTGCCTGTTGTTTGATGCGTTTCAACCTTTCACCGTCCTTTCAACCGGTATGTATTTTGCCAATAGAGACGCCGCGCGCTTTTCAGACGCATAAAAGGGCGCTCTATCCTCCTGCACTCACTTTTTCTCCTGCTCCCCGCGTCCGCGGAAATACAGGGTGTCCTGGTCGGCGTCGTCGATCGACACCCGTTTGTTTTTCACCAGCTCCAAAACCGCCAGAAATGTGGCAACCATTTGGGAGCGGTCCCGGCCGCCGTCCAAAAACAGCGAACGGAAACTCACGCTGCCGCGCCGGTACAGCCGCCGCAGTACATACATAATCCGCGAGGTCACCGATACAAACCGTTTGGAGACAATCTGGGTAAACGACTCGCGCGGCGGTGGGAGCCGTCTGCCCGCACGTCCCACACAGCGCAGATAGGCCTTTGCAAGCACTTCACTGCCGTGCACCCGCCGGTAGGTCATATCTTTGGGCAATGGAACGCCCTTTCCCGCGAAGATAGTATCGCCCGCATAAAAATCTTTTAATCGGCCCGCCATCGCTTTGCAGGCCTGATATTCCAGCAGCTCTCCGGTCAATTCCTGTTTGAGCTGGGCGGCCTCCTCATGCCGTGGCAGCAGCATGGCGCTTTTAATATAGACCAGACGCGCCGCCATTTCAAGAAACTCGCTGGACACCTCCATATCCTGTAGCTGCATCTCGTCTATATACGCGAGATATTGCTCAAGCAGCGCGGCAATTGGAATATCGGTAATTTCAATTTTGTGCTTGGAGATCAGGTGCAACAGCAAATCGAGCGGGCCCTCAAACTCCGGCAGCTTAAACGACAGCTTTTCCATCATGAAAACAGCACCGCTTTCATTGCCAGGTCCACAAACCTGGTAATAGAGTCGATGAAGCCGTACAGCGCGTTATTGAGAAACAGCAAGGGCTTATCGAGCAGGCCGGTGAGCAAAACCGCCAGCATGGCTATGTAGATATATTTTTCATACCGCATGAGGTTGAAATAAGTCTGCTGCGGCAGAAAACACGAGACGATCCGCGAACCATCAAACGGCGGGACCGGCAGCATATTAAAAATGGCAAGCGAGATGTTGATGATCGCCATATAGCTGAACACCGAAGCCACAATGGAAAGCGCTTCGGAATTTGCCGAAAGCGCCGCATAAAAAAACACCTTTTCAAAAATCATCGACAGGATTGCCAGCAGAAAATTGGACAGCGGGCCGGCCGCAGAGGAAACCGCCATACCCGTTTTGGGGTTTTTAAAGTTATAAGGGTTGATCGGCACGGGCTTTGCCCAGCCGATACCGGTAAACAGCAGGCAAACCGTTCCGATCAGGTCGAGATGCCGAAACGGGTTGAGCGTAATGCGGCCGTTGTTTTTTGCAGTTGGATCGCCAAGCCGGTTGGCAACAAAGGCATGCGCACACTCGTGCACCGGCAACGCGATGAGCACGGCAATGGCGCGCACCCAGGTTTGAAAAAGTGTGTTGTTCATTCGCGGTTTCTCCATTCTAAAAGGTTTGCAGGCATCCTCTGCCCTTTCGCCAGAAAACAGCAGATAAACTTGCTAATATTATAAAGGGAATGCCCCGAAAATACAAGTACGGGAGATGAACAGATGGGAATTTCGCCGGAAAATAGACTCTTTTAAAATTTTTCGCGCAAAAGCCCTTGCTTTTATGCCTTGAATCTGCTAAAATGTAAACGTTGACTTTGTATCCAGTTAAAGGAGGTGCAGACACATGGCTAAATGCGACATCTGCGGAAAGGGTGTCACTTTCGGTATTCAGGTTTCTCATTCGCATAGGCGTTCCAACAGAACCTGGAAACCAAACGTTAAGCGAGTTAAGGCGATTGTCGACGGTTCTCCTCGCCACATTCACGCCTGCACCCGTTGCTTGCGTTCGAATAAGGTTACCCGCGCTGTCTAAGAAGCGGACAGCGTTCAAGGACTGCCGGGCTGGGTGGTCCTTTTGTTTTTTCTTTGAAAAGCACACCGCCTGCATGCAGGCGGTTTTTTTGTTGCGCAGGCGCGCTGTGGGCCTATCCTTTTTTTCAAAAAAGGATAGAAAACGTTTTAAATAAGATTCATCTGTTTTTCAGCTCGTCGCTCGGGCGTGCTGTCGGCCCATCCTTTTTGCTTTGTTTTTCTTAACCTTAGATTCATCTATCTTTTCATTCGTCGCTCGGGCGTGCTGTCGGCCCATTCTTTTTGCTTCGTTTTTCTTAACCTTAGAATTCATCTACTTTTTCATTTGTCGCTCAGGCCGCGACCGGCCCATCCTTTTTCGTGAAGAAAAAGGATGCAAAAATTCAGTTAAGGGGTGCCGCTACCTTCCTCCATTTGACTCTGCGCCGTTTTCAGATAAGCAAAGTACGGCGGCGCGGTGGTCGCAGAAAGTGCGCTGTTTGGTCGGAAGACGCGCCCCTTAACAATCCCCAGCCGGACCGGAGCCCAGCAGACAGAAGCAGGCTGACAGTAAGAATCCAATGTATGAAAGTGGATTCTTGCTGCCAGCCTTTTTCTATCGGCAAAACTTTTTCCTGGAACGGGGATCGTGAAGGGGGCAGGCCCGCGACCCTGCGCCATACTTTCCGCGACCGCTATGCCGCCGCACTTTGCTGCACTGTATACGGCGTACAGTCAAATGGAGCGGAGCCGTTAGCCCCCTTGACCGGCTTTTTTGCATCCTTTTTGGGCCGTACCAAAAAGGATGGGCCCGTCGCGGCCCGAGCGACGAATGAAAAGATAGATGAATTCTAAGGTTAAGAGAAACAAAGCAAAAAGGTTACCCCATCGCGGCCTGAGCGACAATCTAAAAGAAAAATGAATCTCTGGTTAAGAAGAACAAAATAAAAAAGGATGGGCCCACAGCACGCCCAAGCGACAAACTAAAAATCAAACCGGTCTCCTCTGGGCGCGAAACGTCCGGTAAAACACCACCGCCGTATCCAGCGCATAGGCCAGAAAGAAAACGCCCAGCAATAGCAGCGTGAACCTACCCTCTCCCCAGATCGACAATAGGTCATGCTCTCCAAAGGTCTTCTGCAGCTCGGCTGCGAGCTGTTGCGCATATTTCTGGTTCCAAACCGGCATACACCCAAACACCACTGTTACGATGCCGAAGGAAACCAGGTTGACCGCCGCCGTGACTGCCGCCACCGTCGTGCAATACCGCCCTTTGACCAGCTTGACGACCTCCTGCACAATACCCAGCGCAAAGCCCAGCAACAGCAACGGCAAAACACGCGGCCAAGCCTCGAGATCAAAAATCGAAATGACCTGCAGACTGCCTTCCACAACCTTCCAATACCCAATTAAATGCGGCGCCACAGCCAGCAGAACCATGAATACAACAAGCGCCACAATGCTTATAACGCTTTCCGAAGGTTTAATGATTTCCTTGCGGTCGGGAACCTGCGGCAGCCGGTCCGGCGTCCAGCTTCCACCGCCCATGCTGATCTTAGCCTGGCATCTCTCCATCACGGCAAACGCGATTGTGATTGTGGCGAACGCCAGGGCCAGCGCGCTGACAACCGTCTGTATGTTGTCGGCCAGCCAGTCCGTAAAATACCGGGAATAATCAAAGCTGTCGCTTACGGGCAGCCCCACGAAAAACGAGACGATTGCGGCTATCACCGTACCGGCACCCACGCAGAGCAGCACGATCTTTAAAATCCACCAGTATGCATCGTAATACTCGCCGCCGATCAGGTGGCGGTCGGCCCCGCGGTACTGCGTGGCCAGCAGGGCGGGGCTTCCCAGGCCGGAAAGTACCTCGTCCACCACCTGCTTTCCACACGGGCCCCCTGCTGCTCTTTCCTCCAGCAGGTCCTCAATCAGCGTGCGCAGTTCCTTTTCAATGTCCGCGCGCTGGACCTGCGGCAGACGGCGCACGACATCGTATACATAGCGGTCGACGATCTCCTGTTCATATGGTTTTTTCATGCTGTACACCCTCCTTCAGCAGTTGCTCCATGTTCTGCACAAGCTGCTCCCACTGTTCGCGCAACCGCAGATAGATGCCGTCGCCAAACGGCGTTCGGCGGTAATATTTGCGGGGTTTGGCGCTCTCGGTTTCCCATTCGCTGACCAAAAGGCCCTGCTTTTCCAGCCTGCGCAGCAGCGGGTAGAGCGTGCCCGGCTCGATGCCCGCGCCGCGCTTCTCCATACTTTGCACAAGGGCATAGCCGTATTTCGGCGTGTCCAACTGGCTGAGCACACTCAATACAATCGTCCCTCTGCGCAGCTCCAAAGTCAGGGAATCCAAGATATCTGTTTTACCGCCCATCTGCATCACCTCTGCCCCCATTATACTGTATATCACACACTATTGTCAATATTCTAATATAATTATAGTTTGCATATAATTTACCGCCAACCTATATAGAAACAGCCAAAACGCAAAGCGTTTGGGCTGTTTCTATATAGTAGCTGCCGCCGGACGCCGGATCAATCCTCGGCGGTCAGCCATACAACCTCGTTTTCGCATTTCTTCGGCCGGGTCATCAGATCGTTGATCGCCTGCCGCGGGCTTTTGCCCTCATACAGTACCTGGTAGGTCTGCTCGATAATCGGCATATCCGTGCCGGTCCTCTGTGCAAGCACATAGGCGCTTTTGGCCGAAATATAGCCCTCGACCGTCATACCCACCAGCGCAATCGCCTCTTCCACACTGTGCCCCTCCCCGATTAGGATGCCCGTCCGGCGGTTGCGGCTGTGCATACTCGTACAGGTCACAATCAGGTCGCCGATACCGCTGAGGCCCGCGAACGTCTCGGTGCGCGCACCCAGCTTGACGCCCAACCGGGCAATTTCGGTGATACCGCGGGTCATCAGCGCCGCTTTGGCGTTGTCCCCGAGCCGCAGCCCGTCGCAGACGCCCGCGGCCAGCGCGATGATGTTTTTCAGCGCACCGCCCAGCTCCACGCCGGGCACGTCGTCGTTTTCATAGATGCGCAGCGTCGGGTTCATCATAATCTCCTGCACATAGGACACGCTTTCCCGATGCCTGGAGGCCACAACCACCGTCGTCGGCACGCCGCGCGCCACCTCTTCGGCATGAGAGGGACCGGAGAGCGCCGCAACCACCGCTTTGGGCAGCTCCTCCTCGATCACCTCGGCCAAAGTGCTCAGCGTCCCCTTTTCCAGACCCTTCGCAATGTTGACAATGATTTTGCCGTCCGGCAGCCGGCCCTGTAACAGCCGGGCCGTATCCCGCACGGCAAACGACGGCACCGCCATAATCACAAGGTCCGCATCCCCAACGCCGTCCAGGCTGTTTGTCAAACACACCTGCTCCGGTATTTTCACGCCCGGCAGCAGCTTTTTGTGCTCCCGGTCGGCCCGCAGCGTCTCGATTTCCTCCATGAAAAGCGACCAGAGCACAACCTTGTTTCCATTTGCCGCCATATTCACAGCCAGCGATGTGCCGAATCCGCCCGATCCTAAAATCCAAATCTTTGCCACAGTCATGCACCTCCGTCAGTCAAGCATTGCCGGTTATATGCTGCCGCAGCGGGCAGCGTACAGGCAATTTGTATATTTTTTGCCGGCCGGAAGCCGGCGCTTTGCGCTTTGTCGTCCGCGGATAAAAAGAGGGGTATAGTCCTTCTAACCAGACTATACCACAAAGTATACAGGGGTTCTACTTCTTTTTTTGTCCAAAACGGGCTTCCGTGCCGTTTAGCAGCCGCTTGATATTGCTGCGGTGCATAAACACGACAATCAGAGATATGCAGGCCGCCAGCAGCGTGTCGATCAGCGCCGGCCGCCCTTGCAGCATATGTACCACATAGGTTGCTATCGGATACACCGCGCAACACACCAGCGAGGAGAGCGACACAATTTTGGTGAAGATCACCGTGATTAAAAACACCGCGATCAGGATGGGAAACAGCAGCGGATCGAGGACCAGAATTACCCCCGCGCTGACCAATATGCCCTTGCCGCCCTTAAACCCAAAATACAGCGGGTAGATATGGCCGATCAACGCAAAAAAGCCCGCGACATACGCGCCGATTGCCGTGTTTTCAATACCCGCCAGAGAAAATACCCAGCGCGCAAGCACCACGGCCAGCACGCCTTTTCCCAGGTCGCCGATCAGCGTCAGAGCGGCGGCCTTTTTGCCGAGCGTCCGCAGGATGTTGGTCATACCGGCATTTCCGCTGCCAAAATCCCGGATGTCCTTGTGGGTATAGAGCTTCATAATGAGTATCGCAAAGCTAATGCTGCCGAGCAGGTAGCCGACCAGGGCAACCACGGCGCTCATGAGTATCGTCGTCTGCATAAATCCATCATCCTCCACAACCATTTGTCTGCACATTGTCTGCCGCTATTAAGGCCCTCAAAAAGGGCCTCGGCGTTTTATTTGTCCCCGCGCTCGCGCACAACCAGCCGGATCGGTGTGCCGGTCAGTCCAAAATGCTCGCGTATCTGGTTTTCCAAATAACGCTGGTAAGAAAAGTGGAACAGCTCGGCGTTGTTGACAAACGTCACAAATGTCGGCGGTCTTGTGGAAGCCTGGGTAATATAATAGATCTTCAGCCGCTTGCCCTTGTCGGAGGGCGGCTGCACGCGGGCGGTCGCCTGGGCCAGTATGTCGTTGAGCACGCCGGTTGAAATGCGCATTGCATTCTGCGCATTGACCTGCCGGATCAGCTCGAACAGCTTGTCGATTCGCTGCCCGGTCTTGGCCGAGATGAACAAAAACGGCGCATAGGACATAAAACTGAAGTCCTGCGCAAGCTTTTTGCGGGTCTCCTCCATGGTCTTGCCGTCTTTTTCAACCGCGTCCCATTTGTTTACAGCGATGATACAGCCCTTGCCCTGCTCGTGCGCATAGCCCGCGACCTTGGAATCCTGGTCGGTGAAGCCCACCGTCGCGTCGATCATAATGACACAGACGTCCGCGCGGTCCACACCCATATAGGCGCGCAGCACGCTGTATTTTTCAATGGCCTCGTCCACGCGGGACTTGCGGCGGATACCCGCCGTATCAATAAACACAAACTTCCCAAACTCGTTTTCCACCACCGTGTCGATGGCGTCGCGCGTCGTGCCCGCAACATCCGAGACAATTACGCGCTCCTCGCCCGCAACCCGGTTGACGAGCGAGCTTTTGCCGACGTTGGGTTTACCGATTACCGCCACGCGGATGGTGTCCTCGTCGTATTCCTCTTCGCCCTCTTCAGGCAGGTAGTCCATCACAACGTCGAGCAGGTCGCCCGTGCCGTGCCCATGCGCGGCGCTGACCGCGACCGGGTCGCCCAACCCAAGGTTGTAAAACTCGTAAAACTCGGCGGGCGGCTCGCCAACGCTGTCGCACTTGTTCACGCACAGCACAATCGGCTTACCGCTGCGCTGCAGCATCGCCGCCACATCCGCGTCGGTCGCCGTCACGCCGGTGCGCAGGTCGGTCACCAGCACGATCACATCGGCTTTCTCAATCGCAAGCTGTGCCTGCCTGCGCATCTGCGAGAGGATCACGTCGTCGCTGCGCGGCTCGATGCCGCCGGTGTCCACGAGCATAAACTCCCGGCTGCGCCATTCACAGGTCGCATAGATCCGGTCCCTTGTCACGCCGGGCGTGTCCTCTACTATGGATATGCGTTTGCCGACGAGTTTATTAAAAAGCGTGGATTTTCCCACGTTGGGTCTGCCAACCACCGCTACTATGGGCTTCGCCATCTGCATTCACTCCTCCGTCTTCGGTCGCGTTTTCACTGTTTTTCACATATCGGGCAGCGGCGCCACCGTTCCGGTCACCGCTTCCAACAGCTTCTCCCCATCATTTTCAACCGGTACGATCTGCACGCCCAACCGTTTTTCCACTTCCGCGGGCGTCACATCGTCCAGAAAGCAGTCGCCTTCATGCCGCAGCATCACGGCGGGAATCAGCAGGGTATCGCCAATCGCCCGCCCCGCAAGCTGCTCCATTAAATCGGCGCCCGTCAAAAGCCCGGCAACCGTGATGTTCTCCCCAAAAAAGCGGTTGACCACCGGCACCACCTCACAGTCGAGGTCCGGAAATACCTGCTTGGTGCGCTGCACCAGCGAATCGAGCAGCCCATAGGCCGCCATTCCGGTCGCAAGCGTCGTGCGCGTTTTTTTCACCCGCAGAGGCCCTGCCTGCGCAAG
>CATNEU010000024.1 GCA_950097605.1 uncultured Oscillospiraceae bacterium
CAAATTTTTCTTCAGATATGCAGTTGAAATCCATAAGTCTGGCCTCAAGTCTCGAACTCCACGGAGAAGCCATGAAATTGATACGAGCCTCACCGATTTTATCGAGAAAACCAGGCTTTATTCCAACGACATCACGCTCAACAGGCAGATCTGCCCTGTGAAGCGGCTCATAGAGAAGAGCTTGAAAGGGCTTGACGGCGGGGCTCCGAAGGTTGTGCTGGACTGCAAGGAGGACGCGGTTTTATATTGCGACCCCCTGCATACCGCGGAGGTGCTCAATAATCTCGTGCAAAACGCGTCGGAGGCCATACAGTCCCCGGACGGGGTAATTACGATTGCATTTGACGCCTGCACAAAGCACAGGTACGATGTTCTCGCGGTTTCCGATACGGGTGTTGGAATGACGCGTCGGGAGCAGCGGGATGTTTTCAATCCCTACCACACAACCAAAACAGGGGGAACCCATTTTGGGTTGGGCTTGTATTACTGCTACAATGTTTTAAACAAGCACGGCGGCTTCATCAAAGTGACGAGCAGCGTAGGCGTTGGCAGTACGTTTTCCCTGTATTTCCCCAAAGTCAAATCTCTTGGAAAGAGGGTGTGTGACAGATGACGGGCAGAAGGATTTCCGTTTTGATCGTGGAAGACGATCCGAACTATATTTTTCTGATTCAATCGGCCTTGCGGGAAAGCCCGGATATCGTTGTAGCGGGCGCGGCGCAGAACGCTTCGGACGCTGTTTTATTGGCAAAACAATACGATCCCGATATCGTTTTGATGGATCTGTCCCTGAGTGATATCAAATACGATGGAATTGAAATTGCAAAGGAAATCCGTTTATCGACCGGCGCGAAAATTATCATTTTGTCCGGTTCGGAAGAGCCGGATGTTGTCATAGAAGCCAGCAAAAAATCGTTTGCTTCCGAATATCTATTCAAACGCCACTACACCATTCTGAATGAAACGATCCGGCAGACCGCCGAAGGCCACACGCCGCATGAATATATGATCCTTTCCACCCTCATCAGCAGTTTAACAAATGCCGAGAAATCGGTGTTTTTTGATTACATATTGGGGGACCGTCCTGTTTCGCTTGCCGCCGCGGCCAAAAAGACAATTGATAATCAAAAGAGCAAAATCTATCACAAACTGGGGATCAAAGGCCGAAAGGATGCGCTGCATATATTTGGCGCATGGCTGGAACAGCAGAAGCAGTTGTCGGGGCGCATCGGGTAACGGCCATGCACGGGCCGCACCGGCGGTTTCTGTGTGCATGAAAGTTCCCGCGGCGCGTGGGCTTTTTGGGTCCGGTCATTTACTTTTACAGTTTATTGTGTTAAAATACAATCTAAAGGAACGCAGAGGCTGCAGGCCGGTGCATGTGCGCGCCGGCCAGACCGGAGGATGTTATGATGAACAATAAGCTCAAGGATAAAAATGTCGACTATCTGTTCCGCGCTGTTTTGTCTCTCGAGACCATCGAGGAGTGTTATAATTTCTTTGAGGACTTGTGCACCGTGCCTGAACTCAAAGCGTTGTCGCAGCGCCTGCAGGTTGCAAAAATGCTCAGCGAGCACCATGTCTATTCGGATATTGTCAATGAAACGGGCGCCAGCACGGCAACGATCAGCCGGGTGAACCGCTCCCTCAACTATGGCTGCGACGGATACAGCGTGGTATTCGAGCGGGTGAAGGAATAAGGCGATGGAGGAGTATTCCGTTTTTGCGCAGTATTACGACAGGCTGACCGGTAACGTGTCGTACCCGGCGCGCGCCGGGTACTTTCTGCAATTGCTCGACCGTTTTGGCGGGCGGCGCGGCATTCTACTCGACCTGGCCTGCGGAACGGGCAGCCTGAGCGTGGAATTTGCCCGCGCGGGACTCGAGGTCATCGGTGTGGACCAGAGCGGCGAAATGCTCGCAGAAGCGCAGAGCAAGGCGTTTTCCGCAGGAGTGGAGATCCTGTTTCTCTGCCAGCGGATGCAGGATTTGGATTTGTATGGTACCATCGACGCCTGTGTTTGTGCATTGGACAGCATCAACCATTTGACCGAACCGGAGCAGGTGCAGCAGGCGTTTGACCGGGTATCGCTGTTTTTAAATCCCGGCGGCCTGTTTTTATTTGACCTCAACACCCCCTATAAGCACCGGGAGGTGCTGGGGCAGAACACCTTTGTATACGATGAGGAAGAGGTTTACTGCGTCTGGCAGAACGACTATGCGGAACAGACCGGCATTGTGGAGATCCAGTTGGACTTTTTTGCATACGACGCGGCGCACGGCGCATATTATAGAGACACCGAATGCTTTTCGGAGCGGGCCTATGCGCACGCGGAAATTGTGCGGATGCTGGAGGCGGCCGGGCTTTCGCTGGCGGGCGCCTTTGCGTCGGACAGCTTCGACGCGCCGGACGATAAAACGCAGCGGGTTGTTTATGCTGCAAGGAAGGTTGGGAACTAGGAATGGGAAAACTCGTGCGCAGTATTGCGCGGGACGGAGCGGTGATGTGCTGTGCTTTGGACGCTACGGACATTGCGGGCGCGGCCGAGCAGATTCATAAGACCTCGGCGGTCATCACCGCCGGGCTGGGCCGTCTGATGACGGCTGCGGCGATGATGGGCGCAATGCTCAAAGGCAGAGACGATTCGGTGACGCTGCGCGTAAACGGCGGCGGTCCATCCGGCAGCCTGATTGCCGTGTCGGATGCGTCCGGCAACGTCCGCGGCTATGCGGAAAACGCCGTGGTCGAGCTGCCGCTGAACAGCCGCGGCAAGCTGGATGTTGGCGGCGCGGTTGGAAAGGACGGCTTTCTGAGCGTCATCAAGGATATTGGGCTGAAAGAGCCGTATATCGGGCAGGTCCCGTTGGTTTCGGGCGAGATCGCGGAGGACGTCACGAGCTATTATGCTGTGAGCGAGCAGATTCCAACGGTTTGTGGGCTGGGCGTGCTCGTGAACCCGAACCTGACCGTGAAAGCGGCGGGGGGCTATCTGGTGCAGTTGCTGCCGGGCGCGGACGACGGGACCGTCGAGCGCCTGGAGCAAAACATCAACGCGCTGCCGCCGGTTTCGCAGATGATTCAATCGGGGATGTCGCCCGAGCAGATCTGCTTGGCGGCGCTCGAGGGTTTTTCGCCTGAAATCCTCGATGAAACGAACGTCGGCTATGTCTGCAACTGCAGCCGGGAGCGCGTGGAGCGCGCGCTTTTGAGCCTGGGCCGCGAGGAGCTGCGCGCAATGCGCGACGAGGAGGAACAGACCGAGGTGGGCTGTCAGTTTTGCAACAAAAAATATCGGTTCGGCAAAGAGGATTTAACCGGGCTGATTGAGCGGGCATAGGCTTATCCATTGGGATGTATTGCATGGCGGCTCAGGAAGCTTTTGGAGGCTTGTCCTCCAGCGTGAGCAAAAAACTTTCTCAAAAGTGTTGACAAATGACGTGGTGTTGAGTATAATATAATACGTCGCTGGACACGGAGATCAAAACACAGGACGGCAAAATGTGCTTCGGGTCTGCAGCGTGTCGCTGGTTCGGTTTCGGCCGGAGGCACCACTCATTTATGCGGGTTTAGCTCATCTGGTAGAGCGCCACCTTGCCAAGGTGGAGGTAGCGAGTTCGAGCCTCGTAACCCGCTCCAATATGGCGCCATAGCCAAGTGGTAAGGCAGAGGTCTGCAAAACCTTCACCCCCAGTTCAAGTCTGGGTGGCGCCTCCATCAGAACAGGCAAATTTCTTTGAAATTTGCCTGTTCTTTTTTGTGATTGAGGTGACGGCAATGAAGTTTTTCACAAAGACATATCAGAAAGCGCTGCAAATGACGGATTTGTATTGGTCTCTGAAGGTGTTTCCGGAGTCGGAGTTTCTTTTAAAAGAACTGGAGCATGTGCCGGGTATCCGCGTGCCGGCGCTGGGCATGATATCCAGAGAAAACAGGAAGCGCATTCGTAAAATTTCCAGAGAGAGCCGTCTCTATGTAGACCAAATAGATAGACGCTATCAGGCACATTACACCACGGTGAAGGATCGGATCCCAAAGCACATAGAATGCATTGGCTGGCTGCATGACCATGTGATTGAAGCCGCTTACTTTTCTGGATCGGATTTTGTTTTGGAGACCGACATTCTCAAAGGAGCCTATGGGGGACAGCGCGTGATCTTCCGAAATTGCAAAATCCTGCAACAGGAAAGGGACCTGATAGGCCTATACTGGCTGTATGAAGAAATCTATCCCACCAAAGAGGGCTATGAAATACAGGTACTGCTTTCCGGCAGGGAGATGGCGTATCTGACAATGACGGCCACGGACGTGCAAACGCCGTTTGCGGTTCACTGCCTGCCAGAGGAGACAGAAGACGGCTTATCTTCATAGAAACCCATCAATTTTGACTGATTGCCCAAAAAAATTCATCAGAATGCACGGATTATGCCTTTTTTCACCTTGTTTGGTTGCCAAATAGTAAGAAATATACTATACTATATCAAAGTGCCTGCTGTTTTGGCAAAATCATAATGAGGGGAGACATCTGTGTGAACGATAATGTCACAATCATCCTGGCCTTTGCCTGCTATTTGGCCGTGATGATGCTGATCGGTCTTTTTTACTATAAAAGGACCAAAAACACCGAAGATTACTTTTTGGGGGGCCGTAAGCTCGGCGGCTGGGTCGCCGCTCTGAGCGCACAGGCTTCGGATATGAGCGGCTGGCTGCTCATGGGCCTTCCCGGCGCGATTTATGCGTTCGGAACCGGGCAGATTTGGATTGCGGTCGGCCTTGCAATCGGCACAATATTAAACTGGGTGTTCGTCTCGTCGAGACTCCGCCGCTACACCATCCGCGCCAACAACTCGCTTACGCTGCCGGAGTTTTTTGAAAACCGCTACCGGGATAAAAGCAAGGTGCTGCGGGTTGCCTCGTCGCTGTTTATCATGATCTTCTTCCTGGTGTATACGGCGTCGGGCTTTTCGGCGGGCGCCACGCTGTTTTCCACGGTGTTTAACATCGACTATACCATCGCGCTGTTTATCGGCGTGTTTGTCATCCTGGTTTACACCTTTTTGGGCGGTTTCTTGGCCGTCTGCTGGACCGATTTTATCCAGGGCTTTATGATGATCATTACACTGATGGTGGTGCCGGCCTTTGCGCTCGGCATGCTCGGCGGACCGGGTGCCACGGGCGAATTGCTCGAGAGCCTCGGCACCGGCTTTATGAACCCGCTGCTGGACAATGGAAATTCGCTGTCGTTTGTCAGCATTTTCTCGCAGCTCGCATGGGGCCTGGGCTACTTCGGTATGCCGCACATCCTGATCCGGTTTATGGCGATCCGAAGCGAGCGGGAGGTGAAAAAATCCCGCTGCATTGCCATTGCCTGGGTATTGATCTCGTTGACCGCGTCTTGCGTGCTGGGCGTGATCGGCCGTGCGTATTTTATGGATAAGCCTCTCGGCAACCCCGAAAGCGTGTTTATCGAGATGATTCGGGACATCTTCACCAACCACATCGGCATCCCGTTTATCGGCGGGCTGCTGCTCTGCGGTATCCTCGCTGCGATTATGTCCACCGCCGATTCGCAGTTGCTTGTCACGGCGTCTTCGATTTCCGAGGACGTCTACAAGGGCGTTATCAATAAAAAGGCCAGCGACAAGAGTATGCTCTGGGTCAGCCGTATCACAGTCATTGTGGTCAGTGCGATTGCGTTTGTCATCGCGCTGGACCCGAACAGCAGCGTGATGGGGCTGGTGTCCAACGCCTGGGCGGGCTTTGGCGCCACCTTTGGACCCGTGATTCTGCTGAGCCTGTTTTGGAAGCGCGCCAACTTCCCCGGCGCCGCTGCGGGTATGATCGCGGGCGGCCTGACCGTCGTGCTTTGGGACTATGTGAAACTCGGCGGCGAAACGCTGGCGGCAAAAACCGGTTTGTATTCGCTGGTTCCGGGCTTTGCGCTCGGGTTGATCCTGATGGTTGCAGTTAGCCTGCTGACCAAAAAGCCCTCGAAGGAGATTGAAGAGGACTTTGAGGCGGTTGCCGCCAAGCAGGTTGAGTCGGCTCAGTAGCTCTGGCCGGGTAATCAGATGAATAAAATGGCCTCTGGATTGTATCCAGAGGCCATTTTTGCTGCGCAGATTTTCCGAGGCGGAGGGGGAAGGGCACAAACCCATCCATACGCTGCAAACCTTGCAACGTTTGTGTGGAAAAAGGCAGGAACGTCTATATAAAGTGTGGTATACTGGTGCAACACTAAAGGCAGAGAAGGCAGAGGCAGCGTTTTTTCAGTTTTGTGTAAGCGCTTTGGCGGGGTATCCGGAAAAGATGAAGTTAAAACATTAAATTTTTGGCCTTATTATGGAGGATACTGGAGCGGCAGATTCCAGCCGCCGCAGCCGGGAAATTCGCTCCCAATGCGGCGGACGCGGCCGGGTGAAACTGGAAGTCCTGACATTTCTGAGCGCTTTGCGTGTGGGGGTTTCGCAAAAGCCTTGACATGTTTTTGTGGTTGCCAAAGAGAAACATTTGTGCTATTATCTATAAAGCGCCTGCGGGACGGAGTCTGTGGTGGTGTATGCCGCCGCGGATGCAGCCTCTGCCGTCCCGGTTGAAACAGTTGTTGCTGCTTCTTAGGCGAAGATTTCCATAGGTTGTTTGGATCAAAAATGAGAGGTGGATTTTATGAAAGTTTGTCCGGTTTGCGAGTATATGAACCAGGATGCGGCAGTTGTCTGCAAGGAGTGCAGCACGTCGCTGAAAAATGTGGAGTCGAAATCCCTTGAAAGCGTGGAAGCGCACGAAATTCGTCAGAAAAATACCCGCAGAAAGAAATCGCTGATTGTTTTTCACAGTGTCTTTCTGACTTGCTTTTTCGCAATACACGCCTGGCTTTTGTATCTGTATTTGCTGGATGGGACCAGCCTTGCTTTTTATGCGGGGATGTTTGCAATCTATCTGGTTGCAGGATTGGTTTTCCATCTTCTCCCGGTTTTCAACCGCCGCGCGTCGCGTGGCAGCAGCGGCCATAAGTCGAACGACGGGCTGATTACAGCGCTGCAGGTGGTTATGGTGGTGGCGATGCTGCTGGCGTTTGTGGGTTTGTTTAGCCGTGTCATCATTGAAAAATAAGGGTTGCTAGTGGAACTGGTTTGATTTCTGTTATGACATTTACCGCGTTGCTTTGAAGAGTTGCATATACATATTGGCCGCCTGTGCTGTTGGTAAAGACAGCGCGGGACGGCCTTTTTGTATTCATATCGTATACATGTTACACACATAGAATCCAGCTTGCATATATATAAAAATATGCTACAATATTACGCGAAATACAGTTTTCGGTGCAGAAGGTACAACTGTCGGAACGCTTGTATATTTCGCAATTGAGAAAGTGTCAAAAACTATGCAGGATATTTTACGAAGGGAAGAAGCTTACATAGGCATGTCTATTTTGAAGGAAACCCAACCGTATTAAAATCGAGGGGCAAACCGTTACGGCAGAAGGCGGCGCGCTTACCGGCAGGATGCGAAGGGGCCGGCACAACCGGCCAACAGAGAAATATGGGCGCACGGCGCCCTCGTTTTATTATGGCATGATTTTGGCCGCACAGCAGCGGAAAACAGCAGGAAGGCGGTTGGCCTTCATGTTTTCCTCTAACAGTACTGATGAAAAGGAGCGTTCGCGATGCAACGATTTGGTCTTGAACTCGACGTGAAAAACAGTCCGTTGTTGGATACATCCTTTCTCCCGTTTTTAAAATTCCAGGAGGCGTTGGTGCGGGATGCGAGCCGGCCGGTTGCAGTGGCTGTCGAACGGCTGGGAGGAGAAACCGAGGTATACCATACCTGTGTGCATGAACAGCCGGAACAGTATGAGGCGGATGCTTTTTATATCGAAAGGCTTGTGAAGTTTTTGCTGTGGTCCAAGGGCGGCTTCCGGGTCTACGTCTGCGGGGATGAAAAACTGGCGGCGCATATCAAACGGCAGTACAGCCCGGAAGGCAGCCGCAGCTTCGACTATTTCTTTATGCAGCGGGTATATGAGCGGCCTTTCGAGGTGGTCTCTCTGCCCTATGCGCAGACGCCGCAGACAAAACGGGCTTCTGTCCCGATGGGCGGCCACACAGACGGCTGCCGCATCGGGTTTGACGCGGGCTGCAGCGACCGCAAGGTCACGGCGATGCGCGACGGCGAGGTGGTGTACAGCGAGGAAACCGTTTGGCTGCCGCAGAAAGAGAGCGACCCGCAGTATCACTATGACGGGATTTTGGATTCCCTGCGGCGGGCGGCCTCCTGCCTGCCGCGCGTCGACGCAATTGGAGTCAGTTCGGCGGGCATCTATATGGATAACCGCGCAATGGTGGCCTCGCTGTTCCGCGCCGTGCCGGATGCGCAGTTTGAAACGCACTGCAAGGATATCTTTATCCGTGCCGCCGCGGCGTTTGGCGGCGTGCCGCTGGTTGTGGCGAACGACGGCGATGTGACGGCGCTCGAGGGCACCATCCGATTGCAGGACACCCAGGTTCTGGGCATTTCGATGGGGTCGAGCGAGGCCGGCGGCTATGTGGACGCGCAGGGAAATATTGTCGGCTGGCTCAACGAGCTGGCCTTCGCGCCGGTTGACCTACAGGAGAACGCCGCCTGCGACGACTGGTCGAAGGACCTGGGCTGCGGGGCCAACTACTTTTCGCAGGAAGCCGCCGTGCGCCTCGCAAGGCGCGCGGGCATCCTGCTGCCCCATTCGCGCAGCGACGCGGAAAAACTGGCAGCCATCCAGGAGCTGGCGTCTGCGGGGGACAAACGCGCCCGCAAGGTCTTTGCCACAATCGGATGCTATCTTGGCCACACGATTGCGCTCTATGCCACGTTCTATGAGCTAAAACACATCCTGCTGCTTGGTAGGGTGATGTCGGGCGAGGGCGGCAACATCATTCTGACCGAGGCGCTGCGGGTTCTGTACGACGAGTACCCGGACTATACGGGAATCCGGCTGCACTTGCCCGAAGAGAAGGTCAGGCGGGTGGGGCAGTCCACCGCTGCGGCGACGCTTCCGAAAATTGCGAAATTGTAACACCTGAACCGGAAGGCGGTTCAGATACTGCCCGCACGCAGAGAGCCGCCGCTGTCCGGATTGGGTGGGAACCGGCAACAATAAAAAGCCGCGCGTACTGTGGATAGAAAGTACGCGCGGCTTTTTTTGTGTACCCATCCTTGGACAGGAGGAGAACGAGTAAACAGAAAGCCAGGTTGCGGCGTATCCGCAAATGTCAGGCGGACGGTCTGTTCAATTTGACAACGGTTATGGTTCCGGCGCCGTCGCTGCTGCTCACATTGCTGTTATAGGTGAGAGAAAAGCGGGTCTGCGCCGGTACATCAATGATGATGGAGTTCGAACCGTATGCACTGGTAACGTCAAAGCCCGTTTTGAAGTAGATGCCGAATTCGATATGCGGACTTCCGCTGTAAAATGGAGTGACCTGCATATAGCCGGGCGTACTCAAAAGGGTGGATATGTGGTAAGAAATCAGGTAATAGCCCGGTGCAAGGTTGATATGGGTGGAGTCCGTTAAAACAATCTGTCCGGTGGGGTCGGCAATGGATGTGCCGAAGGGGATCAGCGTGGCATTGGTAAATTGAATGCCAAACGTGACAAAGGACGCAAATGTATCGCTGGGGGCGGCGCCTGTAGCACCGGCAGGCCCTGTTGGGCCGGTAGCGCCTGTGGCCCCGGCCGGTCCGGCTGCGCCCGCCGGGCCAGTGGCGCCCGTGGGTCCGGTTGCACCGATAGGGCCTGCCTGCCCCGTAGCCCCTGCTGCGCCCGCCGGACCAGTAGGGCCGGGCAAACCCATCGGCCCGGTTGGCCCAAGAGTTCCGGCAGCTCCCTGCGGGCCTGTGGGGCCTTGCAGGCCGGTTGCACCTGTGGGGCCCGCAGGTCCTGTTGGTCCCTGCGGGCCTGCGGGTCCGGTTGGCCCTTGCGGTCCCGTGGAGCCGGTTGGCCCTCGAAGCCCCATGGGGCCAGCCGGCCCTGTGCTCCCTGCCGGGCCCATGGGTCCGGCAGGACCCGTCGGGCCCGTCGGTCCGGTTACGCCTTGGGAAGGCCCGGTGGGTCCCGTCGGTCC
>CATNEU010000025.1 GCA_950097605.1 uncultured Oscillospiraceae bacterium
TTTTGCCATAGCTGGATAATTCTATAGGTGAAAATTGTGCAGAATGTCCAGTTTGCAGGTCTAATTATACGGAAAATGATCAAAAATTCTATACAAATCAGATAAGTATTGAAACCCTGGTGGCAATGTATTATAATAATACAGCAGTGTTAAATGATTGACAATTCCTTTAGGAGGATGAAATAGTATGGCTAATGAAGTGAAGACCATCGGTGTATTGACAAGTGGTGGCGATGCTCCCGGCATGAACGCGGCGATCCGCGCCGTTGTGCGCGCCGGCATTCACAAGGGGATGCGCGTAATGGGCATCCGCCGCGGCTACAATGGGCTGATCAATGGCGATATGGTAGAAATGGGCCTCCGCGATGTATCCGATATTATCCAGAGAGGCGGCACGATGCTGTATACGGCGCGCTGCAAGAAATTCCGCGAGGAAGCCGGCGTGCAGAAGGCAGTCGATGTCTGCAAGGAATACGGAATTGATGGAATTGTCGTCATTGGCGGCGACGGATCGTTCCGCGGCGCTAGAGACCTTTCTCTCAAGGGCATCCCCTGCGTGGGAATCCCGGGCACGATCGACACCGATATTGCCTGCAGTGAATACACCGTGGGCTATGACACTGCAATGAACACAGCTATGTATATGGTGGATAAAATCCGCGATACCTCCCAGTCGCATGACCGCTGCAGCGTTGTGGAGGTCATGGGCCGCCATGCGGGCCATATTGCGCTCAATACAGGCATCGCCTGCGGCGCAAGCGCAGTGCTGGTTCCGGAAATCCCCTATGATTTAGAAAATGAGCTGATTCCAAAAATCGATCAGACCCGCAAGATGGGCAAGCAGCATTTTATTATCGTGATGGCCGAGGGCGTTTCGTTTGCCGCGCGCGATGCGGGCATTGTGGAAAAGCCCGAGGACTATTCCAAATACGTTGCGGAAACCATTGAAAAAGCGACCGGTATCGAGAGCCGTGCAACCGTGCTCGGCCATGTGCAGCGCGGCGGTTCGCCGACTGTGCGCGACCGTGTGGTTGCCAGCCAGATGGGCTACGAGGCGGTGCAGCTTCTCTCGAAGGGCATCGGCAACCGCGTTGTGGCCATGCAGCAGAGCGAGATTGTAAACTTCGACATCTACGAGGCGCTTGCCATGAAAAAGACAATCGACGAGAAGCTGTATGAAATTGCCGGAACCATTTCGATCTAGGGTACTTATTATAAACATAATATCATTTTTCACGCATGGGTATGTGATCCAAGAGCCGATTGAGTCTTTCAATTGGCTTTTTATTCGCCCGAAAGACGAAAAGATGTTCGCGGCGGTCTGTTGGCTGCGCCTGAATGGGGCAATTCTCAAAAACAGGCCGGAACAGAGTTTTTAACGGGTTTGCATCACGTTTTGCATGGCTTCCCCATATACTGTCACAGAGGGATAGGATGGAGGGAGCTGCATGCGCGCGAGAAAAAAGCTCAATAAGAAAAAACTGAAAACCCTGGGGAAGCTCGGCATTGTGCTGGCTTTGCTGCTGGGGATCTGCCTGCTGATTGATGCGCAGATACGCCCGACGGTGAAAACCATGGGGGCCTATCACGTGAAGTTGATGGCGACGCAGTATATGAACGACGCGATTCTGGCACAGTTGGAAAAAAGCGAAATTCCCTATGACGGGCTTGTAAAAGTGACCTTTGACGACAGCAAAAACGTCACGGCGGTGGAAACCAACACCTTTGTGGTCAACACGGTCAAATCGCAAATTCTCGACTGCGTGCTGCACAGCCTGCGCAACATGGAGCAGGCCGACCTGAAAATACCGCTGGGCACGCTGTTGGGCTGGCAGATCTTTTCGGCAAGAGGCCCGATGGTCCATTTCAAGATGCTTCCGGCAGGCACCGTGAATACCCAGCTCATCAGCCAGTTTGAGGAAGCGGGCATCAACCAGACCAACCACCGCATCTATCTGAAAATCGTCTGCACGGTGACGGGGCTGATCCCGGGGTATCCGATCAATGTGGAAGTGGAAAACGAATTTTGCCTGGCGGAAACCGTTGTTGTGGGGAAGGTGCCGGAGTCCTATACCCACGTCATCAGCGACGACAGCGAGCTGATTTCCAGGCTCAACGACTATGGCGCGGGAAAGCAGGCGGCAAATTAGCCGGCCGCGCCCGGCGCAGTACATATTGCGGCATTTTCTGCAAACGCTAACGACAAAGTCCTGGAAGATGAAACGGAGGATATCATGGAATTTGAAGCTGCAAAAAACAGGGCCGAAGCGCTTACCAAACTGTTGGAGGAGCACAACTATCGGTATTATGTGCTGGATGATCCGTCGATTTCCGACTTTGCATTCGACCGGCTGTTAAACGAGCTGGAAAAACTGGAGGCGGAATTTCCGGAGCTGGTTTCACCCGCGTCGCCGACCCAGCGCGTGGGCGGCACGGCGATGAATACCTTCGAGAAGGTGACGCACCCCGTGCAGATGGGAAGTTTGCAGGACGTATTCGACGAAGCCGAGCTGCTGGAATTCGATGCAAGGGTGCGCCAGAGCGTGCCCGCGCCGCTGTATGTTGTCGAGCCCAAGATTGATGGTCTGTCGGTGGCGCTGGAATACCGCGACGGGACGTTTGTGCGCGGGGCCACGCGCGGCGACGGCGTGACGGGGGAGGATGTGACCCTCAACCTCAAAACGGTGCGGTCGATCCCGCTGACGCTGCGGGAACCGGTTGGGCATCTTGTGGTGCGCGGCGAGGTATATATGCCGCAGAGCAGCTTTCAGGCGGTTGTGGAGGCGCAGGAGCTAAACGAGGAGCAGCCGTTTAAAAACCCGCGCAACGCCGCCGCGGGTTCGCTGCGCCAGAAGGACCCCAAGATCACCGCAAAGCGGGGGCTGGATATCTTTGTGTTCAACATCCAGTTGGCCGAGGGCGCGCAGGAGCAAATTGGCTGCCATAAAGCGTCGCTGGACTATTTGAAAGCGCTGGGATTCAAGGTGATTCCGAGCTATCGTACCTTTGAGAAAATAGAGGATGTGGTCGAGGAAATTCACCGGATCGGGGACAGCCGCGGACAGTACGGCTTTGCTATAGACGGCGCCGTGGTCAAGGTGGATGATTTTGAACAGCGTGGGCTGTTGGGCTCCACCTCCAAATATCCAAAATGGGCCGTGGCGTTTAAATATCCGCCCGAGGAGAAGGAGACGACGCTGACCTCGATTGAAATTAATGTGGGCCGCACCGGCGTGCTGACGCCGACGGCCCAGTTCGATCCGATCCAGCTTGCGGGCACTACGGTCAGCCGCGCGGTGCTGCACAACGAGGATTTTATCCGGGAAAAGGATATTCGTATCGGGGACGCCATCGTTGTGCGCAAGGCCGGCGAGATCATCCCCGAGGTGGTGGGCGTCAAAAGCCATGCGGCGGGTTCGCAGCCCTATGAGATGCCGGCGGACTGCCCGTCCTGCGGCGCGCAGGTGTTCAGAGAGGAGAGCGCGGTGCGCTGCACCAACCCCGACTGTCCCGCGCAGCTTTTGCGCAACCTGATCCACTTTGCCTCCAAGGGCGCAATGGACGTCGACGGCCTCGGGCCGCAGCTTTTGCGCCAGCTTGTGGAAAACGGATTGATTTCTTCACCGGCGGATTTGTATGCGCTCACGAAAGAGCAATTGTCGGGGTTGGAGCGCATGGGGGAAAAGTCGGCGGAAAACCTGCTGGCTGCGCTGGAAAAGACCAAACAGAACGACCTCTCCCGGCTCGTTTGCGCATTGGGTATCCGGGGCATCGGGCAGAAGGCGGCCGTATTGCTCTCCGAGCGGTTCCGCACAATGGACGCCATTATGCAGGCAGATCTCACGGCCATTTCGGCCATCGACGGCTTTGGCGACACCATGGCGCAAAACGTGATTGATTTCTTCTCGCTGGCACAGTCGCGCAATCTGGTCGAGCGTCTGCGGGAATACGGCTTGAACATGCAGAGCTTCGCCAAGGAAAAGGGCGACCTGTTTGCAGGCAAGACCTTTGTGCTGACCGGCACACTTTCCCGCTATACGCGCAGCGAGGCAAAGGAGATCATTGAAAACCTGGGCGGAAAGGTATCCGGCAGCGTATCCAAAAAGACCAGCTTTGTGCTGGCGGGCGAGGACGCGGGCAGCAAGCTGCAAAAGGCCGAGTCGCTGGGCGTATCAGTAATCAGCGAGGCGGAATTTGAGCAGATGGCGTCTGGCGGTGCGCCGCAGACGCAGGAGGAAGCGTAGCGCCCCCATAAAAGTGCATATTGAAACGAATGGCCTCCTGTTGTAGAATAGAGACAATACAGCGGGAGGCTTTTGCATGGAGATTTCGTATGGTTGCGAAATACATATGCAGCTAAAATAGGTTGCAAAATATTTGCGCAACTGAAATAGGATGCATAGGTGCGGCAATCGGAACAAAAGAAGACGGGAGGGAGCCTCATGAAACAGTATACGGCGCTTCTGGTGGACATTCGCAATTCACGCGGGTATACCGCCGAACGCAGGACCGATATTCAACGGTATCTGCGGGATTGCGTGGATGCCATAAACGGCATATTTGCCCCGTCCCTGGCCTGCGAGGTGATGTTCAGCGGCGGAGACGAGATGCAGGGGCTGTTTCGCTTTCCGGGCGCCGCCTACCTCTATCTGCGGCTTTTGCGCCTTGCAATGGCCCCGGTTGGCCTGCGGGCCGGTATCGGCGTGGGCGGATGGGAGACGGTGGTGCCGGGCGGCGTTTCCACGGAACAGGATGGACCGGCCTATCACCGCGCCAGGGAAGCGATCAATGCGGTTCATAAAGCGGATGACCGCGGCGTGCTGCTGCTGTCCGCCGGCGGACAGGATGCGGTGCTCAACGCCTGTCTGCACGCGTCGGAACGGCTGACCGGCAGGCGCACGCAATCCCAAAAAATGCTGCTGCTTTTGCTGGAGTGCATCTATCCGCTGCATGGAGAACACATGGCGGACGGCAATGGGTATGAGCGTTTTTTGCACGTGGTGTGGAACGATGCGGGGAAAGCCGCCTTTTCCGAAAAGAAGCGGACGGGAGACTTGCCGGTTCTGCATTGGCGGGACAAATTGTCCGTGGCGCCGGTTGCGGTTGAAAAAGTGTTGGAGAGCGGATTTTATAGCAGCGGTTCGTTTCAGGTCAAAGGGATATCAACGGCCTTGAGCGGGCTTTTGGGCGTGTCCAGACAGAGCGTTGAGAAGAGTATCAAGTCCGCCGCCATTTACGAGAGCCGAGAGCTTGACGCCGCGATACTGCAAATGCTTGCACAGACATTTGGAGGGTGAGAGTATGACAAATATACCGTTGCTGTTGCTTTTGCTCGCGCATCTCTGCGGGGATTATCTGTTCCAGAGCAAACGGCTTGCGCAGCGCAAATGTGAAAACTGGCGGGCGTTTGGCCTGCATGCGGGCGTGTATGCGTTCTGCATGGCGGCGGTGCTGCTGGTCCCGGTGGAATGGCTTTGGAAAGCGGGCGTCTTTTTGGTTCTCGCTTTGGGACATGCCGGTATCGACGCGGTCAAAGTCATGATCTGCCGCAATCAGCGGGGACGGATATCCCCCAAACGCGAGCTGTTTTTGTACATAACCGACCAGCTTTTGCACCTGCTGTTTTTGTTGGCGGCAGGCTGGCTGCTGGCCGCGCGGGTCCCGCCGGAGGCAGCGGCGGATTCGGCTGTGTTTGCGTTTTTGGAACGCCCCCTGCCGTACGATCTGCTTCTGATCGTGCTGGTGGCGCTGGCCTGCTGGCAGCCCGCTGCGATCTTGGTGAAAAAAGTGCTGGCTACGCTGCGGCCCGCCGGAACCCAGCCGCAGCGGACAGAGGGAGCGGGCTATCTGATTGGCGTGCTCGAACGCGGGCTGGTGGCGTTTTTGATCCTGGCGGGACAGCTTGGGGCCGTCGGCTTTGTGGTGGCGGCCAAGAGCCTGGCGCGGTTTAAGCAGCTTGAGGACAAGGACTTTGCGGAAAACTATCTGGTGGGCACTATGCTGAGCTTTCTCTTTGCAATGGTCTGCGCGGGCTTGGCCGGAGGATGCCTGCGGTAAGCCTGGCCGCGTGTGTTGGAACAGACAGAAACGGGGGATAAAAAATGAAACTGGATATTCGCCATATTGCAAAACTGGCGCGGCTGGAGATCTCGGAGCAGGAGGAGCAGCAGCTTGCCCGGGATATTGATGCAATCTTGCAGATGGCCGGCCGGCTGCCGGAGAACGCCGGTGCACAGACAGGGCTGGAGGCAGACCGCCCCGCCCCGCTGCGGCGGGACATCTGCACGCCTTCGGCGTCCCGGGAGGCGCTGCTAGCAAACGCGCCCGAACTCAGGGACGGGTATCTGGTGGTTCCCAAAACAGTTTGAGAGAGGAGACGGCGGCATGGAACTGTATGCACAGACCGCGGAGACGCTGGGCCGGATGCTGCGCCGGAGGGAATGCAGCGCCATGGAAATCGCGGCGTCGGTTTTCTCCCGCATCCGCGCCTGCGAGCCGGATCTCCACGCCTATATCACCGTGACGGAAGCGGCGGCGCTGGAGCAGGCCGCCAAGGTGGACGAAAAATTGGCGGCAGGCGGGAAGCTGCCGCCGCTTGCCGGGATACCGGTCGGCATAAAGGACAATCTCTGTACAAAAGGGGTGCGCACGACTTGCGCCTCCCGCATGCTGGCGGCGTTTGTGCCCCCCTACGACGCGGCTGTATGCGAGAAGCTGGCGGAGGCGGGCGCCGTTTTTACCGGCAAGACCAATCTGGACGAATTTGCAATGGGTTCCTCGTCGCGCTCGTCAATCTATGGGCCGACCAAAAATCCGCTGGACTTTGCAAGGGTGCCGGGCGGGTCCTCGGGAGGCAGCGCGGCGGCGGTGGCGTCCGGGGAAGCAGTGTTTGCGCTGGGATCGGATACCGGCGGCTCGGTGCGGCAGCCCGCGGCCTATTGCGGCGTGGTGGGACTGAAGCCAACCTATGGCAGCGTTTCGCGCTATGGGCTGATTGCGTTTGCATCTTCGCTCGACCAGGTGGGCATGCTGGCGCGCTCGGTGCGGGATACGGCGCTGCTGTTTGAGGCGGTGGCGGGCCGCGACGTCCGGGATGCAACCAGCGTGGAAATGGCCGCTCCGGTTTTGACCGCCGGGCTTGGACAGCCTGTGGAAGGGCTGCGGATCGGCATCCCCTCGGCGTATTTTGAAGGGAGCATCGCGCCCGACGTTGCCGAACGGGTGATGGAGGCGGCGCATACGCTGGAAAAAGCGGGCGCCAGGCTGGTCCCGGTCACGCTGTCCAGCGCGCACGATGCGCTGGCTGTTTACTATGTGCTCTCGTCGGCCGAGGCGTCTTCCAACCTCGCGCGGTATGACGGCGTGCGGTATGGATACCGCGCGGCGGACTGCGAAAACCTGCAATCCCTCTATGAGAGATCCCGCAGCGAGGGTTTTGGGGACGAGGTCAAGCGCCGTATTCTGCTTGGCACCTTTGTGCTGAGCGCGGGCAGCAGGGAGGCCTACTATCTGCGCGCACAGCGCGCGGGACAGCGCATTGCCCGGGAATTTAACGAGGCGTTTGCGCTGTGTGACTGCATATTGACGCCCACGACACCTGAAACGGCGTTTGGGATGGGCGAGAAGCTCGAAAGCCCGCTCGATTTATATGTTTCGGATTGCTATACCGTTGCGGCGAACCTTGCGGGCCTGCCGGCGCTGAGCGTTCCGTGCGGTTTTGGGGCCAACCGGATGCCGGCCGGCATGCAACTGGTCGGGCCGCGCTTTTCGGAGAGGGCGCTGCTTGGCGCGGCGGCCTGGTATGAAACGCTGTGCGGGCCGTTTCCGATGCCCGCGCTTGGGGAATGGAGGGATCGGCATGGAGTATGAGCTTTCGGTGGGGCTGGAGGTGCATGCCGAGCTCAACACCAAAACAAAAATATTCTGCGGCTGCGAAAACCGGTTCGGCGCACCGCCGAACACGCTGGTTTGCCCGGTTTGCATGGGCTTGCCGGGCGCGCTGCCGGTGCTGAGCGAGGCGGTTTTGGCGCAGGCGGTGCGGATGGGGCACGCGCTGCACTGCGACATCAACCGCGTGTGCAGGCTCGACCGCAAGCAGTATTTCTACCCTGATCTGCCGAAGGCATACCAGATTTCCCAGAACGAGATCCCCCTGTGTTCGGAGGGGTTTCTGGAGCTTTCGGGGGATCGAGAGCCGGTCCGGATACGCATTGAGCGCATCCACATCGAGGAGGACGCGGGCAAGCTTGTGCACGCGCCGGACGGCAGAACGCTGGTGGACTACAATCGCTGCGGCGTGCCGCTGATTGAAATTGTGACCGCGCCGGACCTGCACGCGCCGGAGCAGGTGGGATGGTTTTTGGAGGAAATCCGGTTGATCCTGCGTTGCCTCGGGGTTTCGGACTGCCGCATGGAGGAGGGCTCGATGCGCTGCGACGTGAATGTTTCGCTGCGTCCGGTGGGCGCCGCGGCGCTTGGCGACCGCTGCGAGCTCAAAAATATAGCCACGATCAGCGGCGCGGTGCGCGCGGCGGCGTATGAGGCCGCGCGGCAGCGGGAAATTTTGCAAAACGGCGGCGTAATCGAACGCGAAACCCGCCGGTGGGACGATGTGCAAAACAAAAGTCTGCCGATGCGCTCCAAGGAGGAAACGGCGGACTACCGGTTTTTCCCGGAACCGGACCTGGGGACCGTCGTGCTGCCGGAGGAGCAGGTGCGCACGCTTTTGGAGACGCTGCCGGAACTGCCCGCGGACAGGCGCAGGCGCCTTTGCACACAGTATGGCGTCTCCGGCTATGCCGCCGCGCAGTTGACGGCGGACCCGGCCCGCGCCGGCTATTTTGAGCAGGGCATGGCCGCCGGGCTGTGTTCCGGAAAAGAGCTTGCAAACTGGATTTTGGGTGATCTGCTGGCAATGCGGGGACTGGAACCGGGAGAACCGTTTATCGAGCCGGAGCGCCTCGCAGCGCTTGCTGCGCTGACCGAACAGGGCAAGCTATCGAGGACAGCAGGCAAAACGCTGCTGGCGGCGCTGCCGTCCTCGGGGCTGTCCCCCGGGGAACTGGCCCGCAAAATGGGCCTGCTACAGGAAAACGACAGCGCCGCGCTTGCATCAATCGCCGAAAAAGTGCTCCGGGACTATCCCGTGCCTGTGGCGGACTATCGCGCGGGAAAAACCAAGGCGCTGGGATTTCTGGTGGGAAAATGCATGGCCGCCTCTGGAGGCAGGGGAAATCCCGCCGTTCTGCGCCGGATTCTGACCGAGATGCTGGACGGCTGACGCGGCGGCGCAATCCGCGTATACCGGCTGGAGCCGGGTTTTGCGGAACCATGCGACAGTGTGTATATTTAGAAAACAGGGCGCGCCGACGGTGCGCCGGAAAATAGAAAAGGATGGGCCATGAACAGAGAGACCATTTTGATTATAGAGGATGACGATACCATCAGCAGTTTGCTGTGCGACCTGCTGCAGCGGGAGGGATACGCGGTGCAGACCGCCTATTCGGGCACCGAGGCCATGCTCTGCTTTGAAAGGGGGCGGTTTGACCTGGTGCTGCTCGACCTGATGCTGCCGGGCCTGCCGGGGGAAGAGGTTCTTGCGCGGATCCGGAAACAGTCGGACGTGCCGGTGATTGCCCTTTCGGCAAAGGACGCGCTCGAAAGCAAGGTGAACTTGCTGCGCGACGGCGCGGACGACTACATCACCAAGCCGTTTGACAACAGCGAGCTTGTTGCGCGCATGCAGGCGCTGTTGCGGCGCAACGCGGCGGCCGGCAGCCGGCGGGAGGTGTATGTGTTCAAGGATATCCGGCTCGACCCATCCACGCTCGAGGTGACGGCGGCCGGCACGCCGGTGAACCTGACCAAGCGCGAATACCTGATTCTCGAGCTGCTGATGAGCAACCCGCGCAAGGTGTTTACCAAAAACAACATCTTTGAATCGGTCTGGAACGAGACGTTTGTCGGAGAGGACAACGCCGTGAACGTGCATATCAGCAACATCCGCCAGAAGCTGGCCAAAGCCGGCAGGGAAGAGCCCTATATCCAGACGGTCTGGGGAATCGGCTTTAAGATGCAGAT
>CATNEU010000026.1 GCA_950097605.1 uncultured Oscillospiraceae bacterium
TTTGCCATTGAGCCGGTGACCGGCTTTTTCAAAAGCCCGGTCGCGCAATATGGGCTATACGCTTTTTTGATTGCTTCGTTTGTGCTGCTGTTTTTGCTCACCCGCCGGCGCGCGGAGCGTGGGAAGGAGATCGCCAAGCTGCCGCATACCAACATCCTGGGCTTTGCCGGTATCGCGGTGGGCGCCGCGCTGGGCTACGACGGCGTGATGGCGATACTGAACCGGGACTTGAAGGCAAACGAATTGCTGTGGATCATCACGGCGGTGTTCTGCATTCTATCCGGCGTTTCATTTTTGTATATCGGGGTGCGGATGCTCAGCGGGGACACGATGACGCGCCCAATCCGCGTCGTCTGGGTGGTCCCGATGCTCTGGAGCCTGCTGCGCCTGATCGAAAGCTTTATCCGTTACACCTCGATTGCCAACATCTCGGCGCAGCTCTTTGAGGTGCTGCTGATTGTATTCTCTTCGCTGTTTCTGCTGGCGAGCGGCGGCCTCGTGGCGGGTATCCAGCCGGCGCGTAACCGGCTGAAATCCGTGCGCTATGGGCTGATGCTGTTTTTGTTCGGCCTGACGGCAACGCTGCCGCAGTTGATTGCGGAGTATGGTTTTTCCGACCGCTTGGCCTATACGCCGCTGCTGCCGCGGGTTTCGGATGTGCTGCTGTGCGTTTATGCGCTGCTGTTTGCTCTGCTGGTGATAGCGGCCCCGGTTGCAAAGCAGGCCGGGGAAGAGGTGCCGGCTGTCCCAGAGGACGGGGAGACGGTTCCGGAGGAGTCCGCATCCGTTTGAATATAAAAAATAGAACGCTTACATAGCAAAGAGCCTCCGCCGGCCGGCGGAGGCTCTTTTTGTGCGCATTTTGTTTTTTACCCGTCCAGGGAAAAAAGTCGGACCGCTATCTGGCCAGAAAGTACAATGCGGCTGCAAAGACCGTGAGGCAGAGAACGGCGACTGTAACGGGCATTCTGCTTTCTTTTTTCATGCAAAATCACCATCCGCTTTCTCCGTCGTTTGACCGGCGGAACCTGTGTTTGCACGTCCGCGCCGCCATGCCGGTTGACGACCTGCTGGTAGGAGAGGGCGCGCGTGCTGTTTCTACTACTTATTGTATGCCGATTTGACGGGGTTGTAAAGGTTTTACATTTGCTGAAATTCTCCCTGTATTTTTGTCGGACCTTACAAAAGAGTGGGGCGGCCGCATATAAACAGAGAGACCAAGAGGTTTGCAGCGCACAAAAAAGCCGTTTGGGCATTGCCCAAACGGCTTTTTCCATACAATGGCGTTTTGCTTATTTGATTTCGACTTTTGCGCCAGCGTCTTCGAGTTTCTTTTTGATCTCTTCGGCGTCGGTTTTGGAAATGCCCTCTTTGAGCGGCTTCGGCGCGTTGTCGACGAGCTCTTTGGACTCTTTCAGGCCAAGGCCGGTGATCTCTTTGACAACCTTGATTACGCCCATTTTGCTTGCGCCAACCTCAGCGAGGATCACGTCAAACTCGGTTTTCTCTTCAGCAGCCGGAGCAGCGCCAGCAGCCGGGCCAGCCATAACGACCGGAGCAGCGGCGGATACGCCGAATTCCTCTTCAATTGCCTTAACGAGCTCGGAGAGCTCCAGAACGGAAAGCGTTTTGATTTCTTCAACAAATTTTACTATTTTCTCAGAAGCCATGATAAGCTACCTCCCATAAATCATTTTTTGGTTGTCGCGCGGCGGCGCAGAGGGCGCCTGCGCGGATTAAGCACTCTGTTCTTCCTGCTTTTCGACAATGGCGTTCAGTGCGATCGCAAGACCTCTGAGGTTGCCATTGAGGACGCTGAGAAGCTGAACAAGAAGCTGTTCTTTGCTCGGCAGTTTCGCAAGACGGTCGACGCCCTCGAGATCGAGGACCTTGCCCTCCATGAAGCCTGCTTTGATCGAGAATTTGCCTTTGGAACCCTCTGCGTATTTCGAGAGGATTTTCGCAGCGGCAATCGGGTCTTCTGCGCTCACGGCAAGCGCCGTTGTGCCTTCGAGAACGCTGGTCAGTTCTTCGAGGCCAGCCTCCTTAGCGGCGAAACGCAGCAGGGTGTTTTTGACAACCGTGTATTCAACACCGGCTTCGCGAAGCTCTTTGCGGAGCTTGGTATCGTCGGCAACGGTGATGCCCTTATAGTCCACGATGACGCCGGCAACAGACGAACTGAGCTTACCGGCCAGATCGCTGACGATCTGTTTTTTCTGCTCTAATATCTTCTCACTTGGCATGGTACTGTTCACCTCCACTATACTTGTCAGGCGGCCGGGAGAACCGGCTGCCTGGGGTGGATAACACAAAAAAGCCCTTCCTGTCTGCACAGGAAGGGCTATATACCACTACGCATCTGCCGGGAATCCCGGTTTTGGTAGCTGAGCACTTCCTCGGCAGGCAGGACAACTGTCCTTTTAAGCGTACACCTGCTGTCTTTAGCAATGACAGCGTATTTATTATACTATAGCGCAGCGAAAAGGTCAAGCCTTATACGCCATATTTCGCGGTGCTGATGCGGATACCCGGGCCCATGGTGGTTGCAACCACGCAGGACTTCAGATACTGGCCCTTGGCGGCTGCCGGCTTGGCTTTCACGATGGCGCCGAGCAGGGTTTCAAAGTTCTCAGAGAGCTTCTCTTTGCCGAAGGACGCCTTGCCAATCGGGCAGTGGATGATGTTGGTCTTATCGAGACGGTACTCGATCTTACCGGCTTTCGCCTCGTTCACGGCGCGGGCAACGTCCATTGTGACAGTGCCGGCCTTGGGGTTCGGCATCAAGCCGCGGGGACCAAGGATTTTACCGAGGCGGCCGACAACGCCCATCATATCCGGGGTTGCGATGACCACGTCGAAATCCATCCAGTTTTCCGACTGGATTTTCTGCATCATATCCTCAGCGCCGACGAACTCAGCGCCGGCCTCTTTGGCGGCCTCGGCCTTGTCGCCTTTAGCGAAGACAAGTACTCTGACTTTTTTGCCGGTGCCGTTGGGCAGAACGACTGCGCCGCGGACCTGCTGGTCGGCGTGACGGGAGTCGACGCCCAACCGGATGTGCGCTTCAACAGTTTCATCAAACTTCGCTTTTGCGGTCTGACAGCAAAGCTCTAATGCGTCTACAGATTCATAAAGCTTGGTGCGGTCAACAAGTTTGGAACTGTCCACATATTTTTTACCGTGTTTCATTTGTTGTACCTCCCCTTTGAGTGGTTCATAACGGAATTTTCCTCCCACCCGGGAGCCTAGTCGACTACTTCAATGCCCATGCTGCGCGCCGTACCGGCGATCATGCTCATTGCGCTCTCAATGCTTGCCGCGTTGAGGTCGGGCATTTTCTGCTCAGCAATCTTCTGAACCTGCTCCCTGGTAATTTTTGCGACCTTCGTCTTGTTCGGAACGCCCGAACCGCTTTCGATACCGCAGGCTTTTTTAATCAGCACTGCCGCCGGCGGCGTTTTGGTGACAAAGGTAAAGGAGCGGTCCGCATATACGGTGATGACAACCGGAATGATAAGGCCCGCGTCATTCTTTGTGCGCTCGTTGAATTCCTTTGTGAATGCCATAATGTTCACACCGTGCTGGCCGAGAGCCGGTCCAACCGGTGGCGCCGGGGTAGCTTTTCCGGCGGGGATCTGAAGCTTAATGAAGCCCACTACCTTTTGAGCCATTATTTGCACCTCCTGAATACTGTGGTAGATGGCGGAGCAAGCGGTTGTTTTTTGCTCCTCCCACGGGGGACAGGGAGACCCTGTCCGTGACACCCCTATAAAAGGCGTTTATAATCAGCGCAAAGCTAATTATCTTTACTGTGTAACCAACTGTGCCTGGTCCAATTCGAGCTCCACCGGGGTTTCCCGGCCAAACATCGAAACGATCACGCTTACAAGGTTGTTTTGCAGGTCGATTTTTTCCACCCTGCCGATAAAGCCCTCAAGCGGCCCGCCGACAATTTTGACATTGTCGCCCTCGGCATAGTCCACTTCCACCTGCCTGGTTTCCACGCCCAGCTTCGCAACCTCTTCTTCGGTCAGCGGAATGGGCTTGGAGGTAGGCCCAACAAAGCCCGTCACGCCGCGCGTGTTGCGCACGACATACCAGGAATCGTCGGTCAGCACCATCTTGACCAGCACATAGCTGGGGAAGATCTTGCGCTCGACCTCGCGTTTTTTGTTGTCCTTAATTTCTATGACCGTCTCGGTCGGCACCTTGATGTCGACGATCAGGTCGTGCAGCTTGCGGTTTTGAACGGTCTTTTCAAGGTTTTGTGCAACCTTGTTTTCATAACCCGAATAGGTATGCACAACATACCATTTTGCGGTTTCTGCCATGTTTTATCCCTCCAAGGCTTTTTGATGGTTAAGCACTCTTTAGGACCAAATTCACAAGCGCTGAAAGCCCGGCGTCGAGACCCCAGATCACGATGCCGAGGCAGAGCATGACCACAATGACGACAATCGTATTGTTGATGATCTGTTTTTTGGTTGGCCATACAACCTTTTTGGTTTCGCTTCGCAAGTCTTTAAAGAAACGCTTGATTCTGGAGAACAAGCCCACTTTTGCTTTTTTAGGACGCTTGGCGCCGTCGGCTTTCTTATCGACAGCTTTCTTGTCGCTGGCTTCCGGCTTATCCAATTTTAAACCCTTATCTGCCATGTTCAGCTCCGTCCTTTCTCCTACTTCGTTTCTTTATGAGATGTGTGCTTTCTGCAGAATTTGCAGTACTTGTTCATCTCAAGCCTGTCCGGATCGTTTTTTTTGTTTTTCATGGTGTTGTAGTTGCGCTGTTTGCACTCTGTGCATGCTAATGTGACTTTAACCCTCATATCGGCACCTCCTGATTGACGGAATTTTTTGCCTCCCTCGTAAAAAGAACGCGAAAATTTGCACAAAAAAATAAACCCTTTTAGAGGTATACTCAATATACCATATTCAAAGGGCCGCGTCAAGGAAAAAACCAGTTCTCGAGGCATTTTAGGCGGATTTGGTACATATAAATAAAGGAAAAACAATTGCGTCGTACATTCTGATATGATACAATACAATGTAACGTGGCAACTGCACGGTTTTTCCCGGCGTTTTGGATGCCGGGAAAGCAAAAGGCGACTTGGATGCGCCGGAACGGTGCATACTGTCAGTGGGGCGACGGCGGCGACCGGCGCGGAAATCCGCACCGGTCCGGCCCGCGGCATGCGCCGCAAAAACCGCCGAGTTTATTGTACAGGAGCGTGACCTTCTATGTCAAGGCTTCGTATTGCTGTTGTTTTCGGCGGCGTTTCATCGGAGCATGAGGTGTCCCTGGTGTCGGCCACCTCGGTCATACAAAACATACCGCAGGACAAGTACGAGGTTGTCTGCATCGGCATCACCAAAAAGGGGCGCTGGCTGTATTACCCGGGCGACGTGAGCCTGATCGCAACCGGCGAGTGGGAGAAGGACAGCGACTGTGTTACCTGCATGATACCCGGGGACCGCTCGGTGCACGGCATTCTCAAGCTGATGCCGGATTATACCTATTCGGTGCTGAAGATCGACGCGGTGTTCCCGGTGCTGCACGGCAAAAACGGAGAGGACGGCACGATACAGGGACTGCTTGCGCTGTCGGGAATTCCCTATGTCGGCTGCGACACGATCTCCTCCGCCAACTGCATGGATAAGACGTTTACCCACACCATCCTCGACCATGCGGGCATCCGCACCGCGAGATGGCGCGCGGTGTATAAATATCAGTTGCCGGCGCTTTCCGCGCTTGTGCAGGAATGCGAGCAGGCGCTGGGCTATCCGATGTTTGTCAAGCCCGCCAACGCGGGCTCTTCGGTCGGCGTGAACAAGGCGTGCACCCGCGAGGAGCTGGTGCACGCGGTTAAAATCGCGTTTGCGCACGACGATAAGGTTGTGGTTGAGGAGATGGTGGAAGGGCGCGAAATCGAATGCGCCGTGCTTGGAAACGAGCAGGCGGAAGCCTCTCTGCCGGGCGAGATCGAACCCTCCGGCGAGTTTTACGATTATGAGGATAAATATGTGAACGGGACCAGCCGGCTGTATATTCCGGCGCGCATCGGCGCGGAGGCAGCACAGCAGGTCCGGCGCATGGCGCTGGCGGCCTACCGGACGCTCGGGTGCTCGGGCCTTGCCCGTGTGGACTTTTTTGTCTGCGGGGACGGGAGCGTCGTGCTCAACGAGATCAACACGCTGCCGGGCTTCACGGATATCAGTATGTATCCCAAGCTCTGGGCGGCGGACGGGATTGCCTATCCCGAGCTGATCGACCGGCTGATAACCCTGGCCATTGAAAGGGCTGATGAAGGTGACGAATAACAAGCCGATCGGCGTGTTTGATTCGGGGCTGGGCGGACTGACCGTCGTCAAACAGCTTATGGACATCATGCCGAATGAGGACATCGTGTATTTTGGCGATACCGGCCGCGTGCCCTACGGCACGCGGAGCCGGGAGACCATCCAAAAATATGCGGATCAGGATATCCGCTTTTTGATGACAATGGATGTCAAGATGATTATTGCGGCGTGCGGCACGGCCAGCGCCGTGATCAGCGACGAATACCGGAAAAAGCTCGAGGTTCCCTATACCGGCGTGGTGCTGCCGGCCGCGCAGGCCGCGGCTTCGATCTCCGCGACCGGCAACATCGGTGTGATTGGCACCACGGCGACGGTGCGCAGCGGCGCGTATGGCAAGGCCATCCGCACCATCCGGCACGACGCCAGGGTGGTTGGAAGCGACTGCCCGCTGTTTGTGCCGCTGGTGGAAAACGGCTGGTTTGAAGAGGACAATCAGGTGGCAAAGCTTGTGGCCGAGCAGTATTTGGCGCCGTTTATGGACGGGCAGGTGGATACGCTGATTCTGGGCTGCACCCACTACCCGCTGCTGCGCGGGGTGATTGCAAAGGTGCTGGGCGATAAGGTCCGGTTGATCGACCCGGGTGCGGAGACCGCGCGGTTTACAGCCGCCATGCTCATGCAGAACGGCATGACCGCCGACGGCGGGAAGCCAGGCCGGGCGCGGTTTTTTGTCAGCGATACAACCGAGGGATTTTCGCAGAACGCGGGGCGTTTTCTGCATGCGGACGTCTCGGCCGATGTCGAGCGCGTCGACATTGAACGCATAGCGGAATCGGGATAGGCCGCGGCGAGTGCGGTTGGGAGGGACGGACTTTGCGCCGCAGAGGCGTGTGTCCGCCCTTTTGCCTGTTTGGAAATCGGATGCGCCGAGGGCTTTGCACGGTTTGGGGTATGGAGAGGATAAAAGGAGCGTGCGGAATGAAAAAAGAAGTCATTATCACCTTGAACGCCGTGCACACGGTGGACGAGGAGAGCGAGCATGTGGAGCTGGTGACTACCGGGACCTATTACCACAAGAACAACCTGTATTACATCGTCTATGAGGAGAGCGAGGAAACCGGCTTTTCGGGCACAACAACCACGCTGAAGATTGATGGGGAGGACAAAATCACACTGCTGCGGCACGGCACGACCCGCACCCAAATGATGATCGAGCGGGGATGCCGGCATCTCTGCCACTATGACACGGGGGTGGGGCAGATGATGGTGGGAATTTATGCGGGCAGCATCGTCTCTTCGCTTGGCGACGAGGGCGGCGAAATCTGCTTTAGCTACACCGTGGATATCAACGCGGCGCTGGCCAGTGAAAACCAGATGAAGATCCGGGTGCGGCCGGCAAGCTGACCGGCCGCAAAGCAGACAAGCCCACAGCAAAGACAATCGACAGGAAACTGAAAACATACAGAAGGGGTGCAGGAGAGAGATGTCAAATCTGATTCAGGCGGCGGGCGACCAGTTGCGCGAAAAAGTGGGGGCGGCCCTGCGGGCGCTGATCGAGGAAGGGGCCTTTCCGCAGGCGGAGCTGCCGGCCTTTGCGGTGGAAATTCCCGCGGACAAGACGCATGGAGACTTTGCCTGCAACGCAGCGATGGTCTCGGCCAAGGCGTTTAAAAATGCGCCGCGCCGAATTGCGGAGGCGGTGTGTGCGAAAATGGACCTTTCGGGGACCTATTTCGACCGCTGCGAGGTGGCTGGTCCCGGCTTTTTGAACTTTTTTGTGAGCGACCGCTGGTTCGGGGAGACCTTGCAGGCCATCGCGGCCGAGGGTGCGGACTATGGAAAAAGCGGCGTGGGCGCAGGGCAAAAGGTCATGGTGGAATTTGTTTCGGCCAACCCAACCGGCCCAATGCACATCGGCAACGCGCGCGGCGGCGCAATCGGCGACTGTCTTGCAAGCGTGCTGGAGTGCGCGGGCTATGACGTGACGCGCGAGTTCTATGTAAACGACGCGGGCAACCAGATTCAGAAGTTCGGCATCTCGCTCGAGGCGCGCTATCTGCAGCTTTTCAAGGGGGAGGAAAACGTGCCGTTCCCCGAGGACGCCTACCACGGCGAGGACATCAAGGTGCACGCCAAAAACTTTGCGGCGCAGTACGGCGACAAGTTTGTGGAGGCCGATGCCGAGCAGCGCCGCAAAGCGCTGGTGGAATATGCGCTGCCGATCAACGTGGCCAACCTCAAAACAGATCTGGAGAAGTACCGCATCCGGTACGACGTCTGGTTTATGGAGAGCAGCCTGCACGCGTCCGGCGCGGTCAAAGAGACCATCGACCGCATGAAGCAGCGCGGACTGACCTATGAGAAAGATGGCGCGCTTTGGTATAAGGCCAGCGATTTCGGCGGCGAAAAGGATGAGGTGCTGGTGCGCGCGAACGGTTATCCGACCTATTTTGCGGTGGACATCGCCTATCACTGGAACAAGTTTGCAGTGCGCGGGTTTGATAAGGTCATCAACGTCTGGGGCGCGGACCACCACGGGCATGTGGCGAGGCTCAAGGGCGCAATGGACGCAATCGGCCTTGCGGGCGACAAGCTCGACATCGTGCTGATGCAGCTCGTGCGGCTGATGCGCGACGGCGAAACCGTCAAGGTCAGCAAACGCAGCGGCAAGTCAATCACGTTGGTGGACCTGCTCGAAGAGGTGCCGATCGACGCCGCGCGCTTCTTCTTCAATCTGCGGGAGCCGAACTCCCACTTTGATTTTGACCTGGGTTTGGCCGTGGAGCAGTCCTCGCAGAACCCGGTGTATTATGTGCAGTATGCGCACGCGCGCATCTGCAGCATTGTCAAAAACCTGGCGGGCGAGGGCGTCGCGGCGCGCGCCTGCAACGCGGACGAGCTTGCGCAGCTCAGGGCCCCGGAGGAGCGCGAGCTGATCCGGCATCTTGCGGCGTATACACGCGAGATCGAAGAAGCCGCCAAGGTATATGACCCGGCGCGGATGACGCGCTATGCGGTGGACCTGGCGACGCTGTTTCACAAGTTCTACAACGCCTGCCGGGTCAAGGGCGAGGCGGAGAGCCTGCTGCAAGCGAGGCTGCATCTCTGCATCTGCACACGGACGGTTTTGAAAAACGTGCTGTCGCTTCTGAAGATTGAGGCGCCGGAGGTTATGTAAGAGATTTATTTATACTTATATATAAAAACAGGCGGTTTTATACCGCCTGTTTTGCTTTTTGTGGCTTTGTTCTCCTTAACCTATTAGATTCATCTGTCTTTTCTTTTGTCGCTCGGGCCGCGACGGGGGATTTTTTTTAGGTCTTTTTTATAGCTTTTGGATGCATCTATTCTTTCGTTTGTCGCTCGGGCCGCGACGGGCCCCTACTTTTTCGTGAAGAAAAAGTAGGCAAAAATTCAGTTAAGGGGTGCCGCTACCTTCCTCCAATGGACTGTACGCCGTCTTCGGATAAGCAAAGGGCGACGGCACAGCGGTCGCAGGGAGTGCGCTGATGGGTCGGAAGGCGCGCCCCTTAACAATCCCCAGCCGTACCCAAGTGGGGGTGCTTTTAATAAGTTTTCGGTATAGGCGGGGCTGGTTAATATGGTTTGTTTTTATAGCTTTTTGATGCATCTTTTCTTTAGTTTGTCGCTCAGGCCGCGACGGGCCCTTCCTTTTTGACAGACAAAAAGGAAGCAAAAATCTGGTTAAGGGG
>CATNEU010000027.1 GCA_950097605.1 uncultured Oscillospiraceae bacterium
GCGTGTCGGTCGTGCTCAACTCGCTGCGCCTAACACGGTTTCGGGCGAAATTGCCCGGCGAAGAAACCGGAAGACGGAGCTGACCGCTCCATCCCGCCTTTGCCAGACTTGCAGCGGTGTTGTATAATAAGCATAGCGAAACGAATCAAGCTGAAAAAGCTGGGATGGTGAATACTATGTACAATCCGATTGAGGACAGGCGCAGCATCCGGAGCTTTTCGACCCGGGACGTCCCGGACGAGGTGGTTCGCGCGCTGATCGCGGCCGGAACCAAAGCGCCCTCTTCTAAAAACCGGCAGCCCTGGCGGTTTGTCGTCGTTAAGGGAGCCGCAAAACAGCAGATGCTGGACGCATTTGCGGACGGCCTGCGGCGGGAGGAACGGCAGCCGCTGCTGCCGGGCAGCAAGCAGCACCTGGCAGGCGCGCGGTATACCCACGCGATTATGAAACAGGCGCCTGTGACGGTGTTTGTTATGAATACGCTGGGCTGCGACCTCTATCAGAGCCGTTCGCCCGAGGAAAAGCTCTACGACCTTGCAAACGTGCAGTCGGTAGGCGCGGCAATCCAAAACATCCTGCTGGCCGCGGCCGAAGCGGGGCTGGGCAGTCTCTGGATCTGCGATATTTTTTTCGCCTACGAGGAGCTGCGCGGCTGGCTGCAAACGGACGGAGAACTGGTCGCCGCCATTGCGCTGGGCTATCCGCTGGAGTCCCCAAATCCAAGGCCGCGCAAACCGCTCGACGACGTAATCGAATGGCGGGAATAGACGATGGTTTACTTTCCATTGGCTGAAAAGCCAGGGTATAATTTGCAGGGGCGCTTCGCAAACTAATACCGGCGCGGCTGGTTCCGCGCGATTTGAGCACAAGGAGGAATTGCAATGGACCGCATTTCAATGAAAGTCAAAGGCATCAGCTGCGGCGCCTGCGCCAAGCGCATCGAAAACGCGCTCAAAGGCAACTACGGCGTTTCGGACATCAGCATCGCGATGAACGAGGGCATGGTGACCGCCGTCGGAGAGGATTTGCAGGAGCAGAAGATCAAAAACGCCATCTGCGACCTGGGGTACGAGGTCTGATGGGTGGCTCCCACGCATACGATGAAGCGCCCCCCTATCTCAAGAGCTTTCTGCAATATCTGCTGACCATCAAGGGCCGTTCCCAGCGGACGGTGGACGGCTATTATATCGACCTGCGGCTGTTTTTGCGCTATCTCGTGATGACCAAGACGCCGCCCGCCCAGGAAACCCCGTTTGACGAGCTTCCCATCCACGACCTGGATATCCAGGTCGTGGAACGGGTGACGCTCGCCGATTTGTACGACTTTTTGCACTTTGTCCTCTCCGAGCGCGACAATGGTGCAAACACCCGCGCGCGCAAGGTATCCTGTCTGCGCACGTTTTATAAATACCTACATAACAACGCCGGGCTGATCGGAACCAACCCGACCGACAAGCTGGAAATTCCCACCCAGAAAAAAACCGTGCCCAAGCACCTGACCCTGGACGAGAGCATGGAGCTTTTGCGCAGCGTGGACGGGCCGGACGCCAAACGCGACTACTGCATTCTCACGCTGTTTCTCAACTGCGGCATGCGCCTCTCCGAGCTCGTGGGCATCAACCTGAGCGACGTGCAGGAAAACACCATCCGCATCACCGGCAAGGGCAACAAGGAGCGCATTGTATACCTAAACCAGGCCTGCGTGGACGCCATGGCGGACTATTTGCAGGCGCGCAACGCGCGCCTCTCGTCGATCAAGGACAAGGACGCGTTTTTCGTCTCCCGTCTCGGGCGGCGGATCAGCCGCCGGCGCGTGCAGGAAATTGTGGAAAACAACCTGCGCGCGGCTGGTTTGTCCGACAAGGGGTATTCCACCCATAAGCTGCGGCACACAGCCGCCACGCTGCTCTATCAGCACGGCGGCGTGGACATCCGCATCCTCAAAGAGATGCTCGGGCATGAAAACCTCGCCACCACCGAGATTTACACCCACGTCTCCAACAGCCAGCTCCAAAACGCCTCCAGCCGTTCGCCTTTGGCCTCGTTCTCCGCGCCCGGCCACGCGCATCAAGCGCGGCAGGACGCACCGGAGAACGAGGACGCGGCGCCTCCTCCCCCTTCCCCGGAGGACAAAGAGACCGGCGCATAATCAACAAAAAGCCTCTGCCGCAGACAATCTGCGCCAGAGGCTTTCTTTTTTCAATGCACCTGTCAGGACAAAATTGTGACGGCGCGCGGCAAACAGCGTACCGCCACCCGTCCATATTCCCCCGCAAATTCCCCGTCCACCGTCCAGGGAATTTTTTCCTTGGACACAAGTTCTAGTTGCCGCACCTGAAATTTGCAAATCAGCGGGCTATCCAAGTCCTGCCGGAGCAGCGCGTTGACAATCTCCTGCCGGTCGGCCATGGTTTCGGGCTTTCGGATAAAAACCGCCTCCAGCAATCCGTCGTCCATGCGGATCTCGCTGCCGCTGGGCAGCTTGAAGCCGCCGACCGTTTTGGAGTTGGACACCATGCCATAAATAAACGAATCCTCCACCACCTGATCCCCATTGATCATTTTCATCGGGTATGCCTTGAGGTGCGGCAGCCGCTTGATTCCTTCCACAATATAGGCCAGGCGGCCCAGCAGCGCTTTCATCGGTTGCGGCGTTTGATAGGACACGTCGGTGAACGCGCCAAAGGCCGCCACATAGGCAAAGCACCGCTCCCCGAGCTTGCCGACGTCGCATAGCTCCGGTGTTCCGGCGGCAGCGGTTTTGGCCGCTTCGAGCGGCGCCGTTGGAATCAGGTGGCTCGCGGCAAAGTCGTTGACGGTGCCCGCCGGGATATATCCCAGCGGGACCTGTAACCCGGTTTCGAGCAGCCCGCAAACGGTCTCGTTGAACGTCCCGTCTCCGCCGCAGCACACGATTTTATCCACCGGCCCCTGCATTTGTTTCAGGATCTCGGGAATCTCTCCGGCCTGCTGGGTTGTGCGAACCACCACCTCATACCCGCTTCTCACAAATTCGTCCACCACTTCCAAAAAACGCTGGCGGATCACGCCCTTCCCCGCTTTGGGGTTCACAATCAGATATAGCTTTTCTTTGATTTCTCCTCACCTGCCGTTTGCTGAAGTTTGGCCTGCAAATGATGCCGCGGCGTCCCTATTCCTCCACAATTTTTGCGGCGTAAAGGCCGCGTTCCGTCAATTGCTCACAGATTTCATACACGGACATCCCATCCATTTCAATCCGCATGCAGCTTCCGGGAGTGTCCCGCGTAAACGTGTCCCAGGCCGTGAGCAGCCGCTCTGTTTCCCGCAAACCATATTGCTGCAGCAGCCCGGTAAAACGCGCCGGATCTTGATCATAAATAGCAATGAGCTTATATTTTTGCACAAAAAAATCCGCTTGGGTCACATGCGATCCCACGGAAAACTGCGAAAGCCCGTCCTCCAGCAAAAGCGCGCCGTATTGCTCCAAAAGCGCCAGCATCTGCTCTCTGGACTGGCCGTCCAGATAATACACCCGTTCATGAAACGGATCGGACGGCAACTTGCGCAGCGGTTTCTCCTCCTGCTCGCTCAAAGGAAGGTGCAGGGCAAGAAAAAACGGCTCGGGTTCTTGTTGGATAAAATCTCGCAGCATCGGCGCGACCTTTTCAATGCTGAGATGAAAACGCACACAATTGCTGAAAAGCTGATATTCCTCCCGGATTTTTTCTGGAAACGGTATTTTTACGCCTTTTGCAACTTGAAACACAAAAACGCCTCCTGCCTGTAATCAAACCGTTATGCGCTTATTATACTGCAATACCCTATCAAAAACAATTCCATCTGTATACGCGCAAAGGGCGGCAGAAAATTCTGCCGCCCTTTGCGCTACCATATCAATACGCTTTAAAGAAGGTTGTGACAACGACCTGTTTCACAGGCACAGGCAGCCCTGTGTGGATGATTTCCCAGCAGGCGGCGCGCGGCGCCTGGAACCGCGCTCTCCGGCCGGCTGAAATGGGGACATCCAATCTGGTGAGGCCAGCTTATGCAAACCCGTTCTCAAAATTAGCATCAGCTAACCTCACCTATAGTGTACCATCCGGCAAGGATTCTGTCAATCCCCTTTTTGAACTTTTTAGCCGCACGCATGTCTGGTCATATTGCACCGCAAAACACATGTGCACTTATAGGGGGCTCTCCATGATTGCCCGGCTCATTGCAACCGCTTTTTAGGGCATACTAGTGCCAGCCCGCATGTGAAACAAAAACTACCGCCGGCAAGGCAAAACACGGCGGATGCCGGGTCATCATACCAATACATGCCATGTCAGGAGAAGGATAACCAATGAAAATAGATGTTTTTACAGAGTACCTGGAACGGATTGACGCCCCTGAGAGTCGCGCAAAGACGAAAGACGTTTTGCAGTGGGTGGCGGATACATTTCCGGCGCTTACACCGCGCATCGCATGGAATCAGCCGATGTTTACCGACCACGGCACGTATATCATCGGATTCAGCGTATCCAAAAAGCATTTGGCTGTTTCCCCCGAAAGAGAGGGCATTCTCCGTTTTGCCGCTGCAATTGAAAAATCCGGTTACGAACACAGCAAAATGCTCTTTCGCATCCGCTGGGAAAGCGAAGTGGATTACGCGCTGTTGGAAAAGATCATCGCGTTCACAATCGAGGACAAGGCCAATTGTACGACCTTCTGGCGCAAATAGTAGTTTCTCCGTTCGGATAGGCTGCGGACCGATAAAAACGCTCGGCAGGTTCATGGCCGGGTGATTGGCGGCATCTATCTGCATACGGGCTGAAAAAGGCCCGCGCCTACTACGAAAAGGCGCGGGCCTAAAACGCAGCCGCTGTCAAAACCTCCGGACAACGGCCGCTTCCTTTTGCACAGTCCGATGATACTGCACGCCGGAATAGCCCAGTACCAGCGTTGTGACGGCCTGCTCTCCGCGCTTTAAGCCGAGCATGCCGCGCAAAGCCCGAGACCGATTCACAGCCATCGAGAAAAAACCGCTGTATAAAACGCCCAATCCGAACGCTTCCGCCAGCAGCGCCATGTTGGCGGCGGCAAGCGCGCCGTTGATCTGATTCCGGGAAACGACAACGATTGCGGCCGGGGCTTTTTTAAAGAAAAAGTGATCGTCGATTTCCGTCCGCCTCGCCACTGGATTGACCAGCTTCATCAAGGGAAGCAACCGCCGAAACAGCCGCACCGCCGGCTTTTCAAAGCGCTCGATGCCATCTTCCAGTATGATAAAGGACACGTCCTGCGCATTCCCTCCGGTTGGGGTCAGGCGCCCGGCTTCCACGACCTGCGCCAAGATTTCCGGGGCAATTTGCCGCTTGGTAAATTGCCGGATGCTCCTTCTCGTTTTGAGTGCCGCAAGCAGCTCCCGCGGCTCCAAAACGGCCGGTTTGTCAATTTCCTCCGGCGGCTCGTCAAAGCCGGTCATCGAAACGGCGGCTTTGGGGCAAACCGCCACGCAATGTCCGCACAGAATACAATCCTGCGCGACGACTCTCGCCTTTCGGTTTTCCACCAGAATATTGCCGGCCGGGCAGTCTTTCCGGCACAGTCCGCAGCCGATGCACCGTTCGGCGTCTATTTGAATCCTGTGTTCTTTTTTCATTTCCCCTGCCCTCCGTTCTCCCGGCAAAGGGCGTCCTTCATAATGTAATGGCGGTGCCGCCCCTTTGATTTGGACTTGTATTCGATTGCCCCGGTGGGACAGCCGCCAATGCACGCCATACAGTGTGTGCAATTCCCTTTCCATGCCGGTTTTCCATCCAGCATGTCAATATTCTGCAGAGGGCATCGAACGGCGCATTTTCCGCAGGCGACGCAACGGTCCGTTGCCCTAAATCCCTTGTCATGAACAAAAAACGCATAGAATAGCGGATTGACCGGGCCGCTTTGCAGTTTGCCCGCAAAGGAAACGGACGGTTCCGCAAAGCGTTTACCAGACCGTATCTGTTCCGAAAGCGCGGCAACGCAGGGCTTTGCATGTTCAATAATTGACCGGCATTCCGACGCGCTGGGCGTTGGGAACAGCGCCAGATAGTTTTCCGGCATAACAACCGGAGCAAGCCCGCAAAACCGCAGGCCCTTTTTCGCGCACAGCTTCTCCGCATAAGCCGCGGCGTTGCCGCAGTTGCCGCCGCAAGTCAACACAAAATAGGCGTCCCGGCTGCCTTTGAAGTTGGTCTCCAAAATCCACCGCTCCACAACCTTGGGCATCCGCCAGCAATAGGTTGGCGCCACAAACACCAATGGGCGTTTTGACTGGATTGTCATGTTCTTTCCCGTTTTCAAATTCTCATTGATGGAAATGACTGCATCGTCCGCCAGCATTTCCGCAAGCAGGGTTGCCACAAGCTGGCTATTGCCAGTACCGCTGAAATAGAAAACCATAAAAAACCTCCCCTTGACAATACAAACCGTGCCGGATATGATACATATTGTATCATATCCGGCACGGTTGTCAATCAGCCCACCTGAGACAAAACGAGGAGAAGTGTATCATGGACAAGAGAAAAGCAGCCAGCCAAACTGTGAAAGACCGCTTATTTTCCGCACTGATCGAGTTTGCGGGACACAAAGACTGGTCCAAGTTAACCGTCACCGAGCTGATCCAAAAAGCCGGCGTTGCCCGGGCGTCCTTTTATCGAAATTTCAAGTCTGTGGAAGAACTCATCGACTACGGCATTCAGCAGATGGCTCTGCGCTATCATGCGGGAAAACCGTTTTTGGACGAAGACTTCCGCAGCAGAGAAGGGATGCTGTATAAATTCCGGTTTTACAAAGAACACGCCGGCCTTGTTCTGGCCTTTCATCACGCCAAGGTGGCGACCACCCTGCTGGACGTCATCACCGATTGTGAAATCGACGCCTGCGGCGACATGCCTGCCAGCTCGATTACAAAATACGAGCTCTATTACTTCTCAGGGGCGTTTTATAACATGATGCTATGCTGGTTGGAGAGCGGCATGCAGGAAACGCCCGAGGCTATGGCGGATGAATTTTTGCGGATCGTCAACAATATAGGTCCGCGTTGATAGGGGATTCTCAGGGCAGCGCTTGCATGCAAACCATTTTCTCGTAGGCAAAGGGCCCTCCCGTTTTCCCCATGCAGCATCTTCGCATGGCTGCGCCAAACAGCCCATACGCCGAAACGTATGGGCTGTTTCTCAGAGCTTTTCAAATTTGCGAACGCCCCAGGTGTGTAAAACCGCGATGAGTCCGAACGCTACCACAAACAGCGCCAGCGTTGCAATGGCAAGCACCAACGGCAAGCCATATTGCCGGAATGCAAACAGGGAAAAACCCACAGCGGCAATTCCCAGGAAACCAGCCAGCATGGTCAAAAATGCCGGTGCGCTCTGCTTAATCACGGCAGTCTCGTTGGTCCATCCGAAATTGGGAAACAACAAATTGAGAAGCTGCCCAATCACCGAGATAAACAGTGCATAGGCCGCCGGCGTGAAAAACAGCAGCGCCGTTTGCAGCGCGTCCGCCCGCAGGCCAATCGCCAGGATTACGGCGTTGAGTGCAACCACCGGCAGGATTAGCAGCAGGTTCAGCGCAATCTTGCTCCACAATACGGTGCGCGTCGCAATTGGCAGCGAACGCAGCAGCCAGAAATTTTTGCCTTCCAGCGAGATGGAACAGGCGGTCGTATACGTCATGGTCACGAAAAGCGAAATAAACAGCGGCGCGACCGAACCCACCAGTGAGCCGAGCATCGGAACGTCTAAAATCTCTTCGAGCTGGCCGGTGCCCAAAAAGGTCACAGCGATGGAGAACACCGTCATCAGCTCCAGGCCGATACCGGTGTTGAGCACATAGACCGGAGAGGAAAAGTAGCGCCTGACCTCCTTTTTGCAGAGCGCCGCACCCGGCGACCCCTGCTTGAGGCGGGTCAGCTTATAGTTCGACCGCGCGCCGACCCCTGTGAGCAGGCTGTGCAGCACGCCGAATTTGCGGCCAACCACCCAAACATATACCGCCATGGCAACAAGCGAAATGCCCACAAACAGCGCAAACGAGAGCAGGTCCCCCTGGCAGACCGCGCGGGTATACACGCCCGTCAGCGGATAGACGCGGTCCACAATCCTCATCAGCGCGCTGCCAAAATCCGCAATATTCTCCATTGCAGCGCCCATATTCATCGAACCGAAGATCACGGCGACCATGATGGTCATGGTAAACACCAGATTCAGCGCGTTTTTGCGGCGGAACCGCGCCGTAGCGGCCGTGACCAACGTGCTGATTACCGTCGCAATCAATATCGGTACAACCGGCAGCAAAAACAACGTGAGCACAAAAAACAGATAAAACCACAGCGGCGGAGACACCATCACGGCATAGACCGCGCCCGCCGGCACCATGACAACCAGCGTAAACAGGATGTTCATGCTGTACAGGATACAAATGCGGCTGAGAACGACCGTTTTGGAGCGCAGCGGCAGCGCCATCAGCAAATCATAATCCCGAAAGGCGAACAGGATGCCGCCCGCTTTGTATATCGTGGTGAACAGCGCGATGCAGCTCGATACCGCCATCATGATGGCGGGCAGCAGTATGAGCGGTGCGTTTGTCTCGTGCAGCGAATAGGCGATCATCGCGCTGTACAGCGTCGAAACACCAAGCAGCAGCAGCCCCACCAACGCCAGCAGGCAGGCAAACAGAACCATCTTGGTTTTTTCTCCCCGGCTTTTGCCGTGGATGGCCTTGTTAAAGCCCAATGTGTTGCGCGTATGCACGCGCATCAGCAACAGGATCTCACGCATGATCAATCAACTCCATAAATACGTCTTCGAGGCTGCTGTCGCCCTTAATTTCCTGCGTTGGACCGCAGGCCAGCAGGCGGCCGCCTTTGATAATCGCAATTTTATTGCAGAGCTTTTCCGCGACGTCCAGCACATGGGTGGAGAAGAATATCGCAACGCCGTCGCGGCAGAGCGCGTGCATGGTGGTTTTGAGAATGTGCGCGGCCTTGGGGTCGAGTCCCACAAAGGGCTCGTCCAAAATCAGCAGGCGCGGGCTGTGCAGCAGCGCCGAGATGATCGTGAGCTTTTGTTTCATACCGTGCGAGTAGGACGAAATCAAGTCTCCCAGGTTTTTGGTGATTTCAAAGGCGTCCGCATACTGCTTGATGATGCGTTCCCTCTCGTCCGCCGCAACCCGGAACACGTCCCCAATAAAGTTTAAAAACTGAATACCCGTGAGATTTTCATAGATGTCCGGGTTGTCGGGGATATAGGCAATCTGTTTTTTGCAGGCAAGCGGGTCTTGTTTCACCGAAACGCCGTCCACCAGAATATCGCCGCCGTCAAAATCCAGCACACCCGCAACCGCACGGATGGTCGTGGTCTTTCCCGCGCCGTTGTGCCCGATGAAGCCGTAGATATCGCCTCTCTCCACCGTCAAGCATAAATCGTCAACGGCCTTTTTGCCGCCTTTATAGGTCTTTGTGAAGTGTTTGATTTCCAGCATGGATGTTCCTCCTCTAAAGCAGGATGGAAGCGACGCCTCCATCGTTTCTGTACCGCTATCCCCCATATGGAAAGAACGCGGCCCGGGCTTGGTCCGAAAACGTCCCTTGCCCGGTTCGAAATGAACTGTCTCCAGTGTACCGCAGGGAACTTTATAAAGCGTTTAAAAAGTCTAAGGAATGTTTAAAGAATGGCGGGGCGTGCAGGGCGGAAAAAGATTGCTTCCTGTCGCATTTATCGGTATAATAAAAAATAGCCGCTGCACGGTGTGCAGCCCACGCGGATGCGTGGCCAAAGGCAGAGCCTTTGGGCTATTGTTTTGAAACAAGCGCCGATCAGCGCAAAATGCGCTGATTTGTGCCACTGGCACCCGCAAATCTTCGATTTGCCGGCGCAGTTATAAAAAATAGCCGCTGCACGGTGTGCAGCCCACGCGGATGCGTGGCCAAAGGCAGAGCCTTTGGGCTATTGTTTTGAAACAAGCGCCGATCAGCGCAAAATGCGC
>CATNEU010000028.1 GCA_950097605.1 uncultured Oscillospiraceae bacterium
TTGAGATTGGTCAGCGCCACTTTGGTTTCGGCGGTCGTCTCGCCCAGCAGGCTGGCAATCTCCTGCACCACCCGCATCTGCTTGTCGATCACCTGCTGCGCCACCTCCACCGTGTGCTCGCGCAGCAGGGCGTGGTTTTCGCGGCCGATCTCGTCGCCCGTGATATCCTTGATAAACGCAAGATACATGCCATGCTCTTTAATATAGATCACCGTCTGTTCCACAATGCGGTGCAGATCGTCGTAGTTTACCTTTTTCATCACGGCCCGGCGGCTTTCTTTGGCCTCGTCGAACGCGCCGTCCCCCATAAACGGATAGAACGGGGTGCCGATGCAGTCGGCGCGGACCACGCCGAACAGCTTTTCGGCTGTGGGGTTGATGTCCTGCACAAACAGGTCGTCATCCAGCGCAATGATTGCGTTGGGCGAGTGCTCGGTCATCGTGTTGGAGATATTCTCGGCGCGCTCCCTGAAAAACGGCAGGCACATATTGATATCCGCCTTGCCCTGATAGACCGCAATCGCCTTCTCGCGGCAGGATTCATAGCCGCAGCTCCCGCAGTTGAGCTCCTGCTCGCTGGTGATTTTACCGGTCTTGGCAAGAATTTTGCGGATGGTCTCCTCGTCGGGCAGGTTGTCCCGCACGCTGTGGTTGCCAAAAACGCGCGGGTGCGTAAACTCGATGCGGCTGGTCGGCGCCGGGTTGTTATCAACATCCTTTTTTTCATAGTTAATTTTTTGCTGGCTCAGCACCAGCTTTTTGCCGCCCATTCGCATCACAGGCCCGCCGATGCAGGCCCCCGCGCAGACGTTGGCTTCCAAAAACAGCCCGGTGAGCGCCCCCTCCTCGATATCCCGCAGAATTTCGATGCAGCGGTCCAGCCCGTCCACGGCGATGGCGTTGTAGCCATGGAAATTGCCCTTGCCGATGTTGCGCGTGATGCCGCCCGCAATCGGGTAGATGCGGGACCGCTGGTGGGTGGTGCCGACAGCGGCGGCGTCCTCGCCCTCCAGGCCGGTCTCATGCTCGTTCATCCAGGCCTCCAGCTCCGCAAAGGTCAGCGCGGCGTTCACCAGCCCGCCGGCCAGCGGGTCGGCCGCCTCGTGCTTTTTGGAGAGACAGGGCCCGATGAACACCACCTTGATATCCCCATACAGCTCGCGCATCAGCCTCGCGTGCGCCATCATCGGCGACGAAACCGGGGCAAGCATCTTGATCAGCGACGGAAAATACCGTTCCACCAGCATCACAAGCGACGAGCAGGAGGTCGCGATGATGTTTTTCATTTGGCCGTTTTCCAGCAGCGCGCTGTATTCCCGGGTGACCTCCTTCGCGCCGATGGCGGTCTCTTCCACGCCCTCGAAGCCGAGCTTTTTCAGCGTGGCCGAGAGCTTTTTAAAGTCGTCGGTGCCAAACCAGCCGGACCACGAGGGCGCGACCGTCGCGTAGACGCGCCGTCCCTGCCGGATCAGCTCCTTCACCTGCTCCACGTCGCTCGCCACATACTTGGCGTTTTGCGGACAGGTCAGGATACACTGCCCGCAGAGCACGCACTCATCGTCGATCACGGCGGCGCGGTTCTCCTTAAAGGCGATGGATTTCACCATACAGTTGCGGATACATTTATAGCAGTTTTTGCAGTTGCCGTCCTTCAACTCTATAATACTCATCAACGTTTCCCCCATTTGCTTGCCAATCTGGTTTTCCTGCTTCAAGCATACACCATTTGCCGCCGGAATTCAAATTTCCCGCACGGGCCGGCGCCCGGCCTGTTTTTTATCGCACCTTGGGATAAATCTGGTCGTAAAAAACCTGCTCCGCGTTGATAAACCCCACGTGGTCGATGGGCTCCCCGTCGACCGACACGGCGATGCCGTTCACGCACCTCCCCATACAGAAAGCGGCCTTGAGCGTGATTTTATCCTCCAGGCTGAGCTTTTTAATCAATTCCTGAAAGGTTTTGATGACCTGATATGAACCCTTCATGTGGCAGGAGCTGCCCACGCATACGCAAACCTCAACCATACTCGTTCCCCCCTTTATCCCCTTGCAGCCAATTGTTGCAAAGTCTACAAAAATCATATTTTCAATTTAAAATATAAGTTACATTTTACTACATCCGCCCGTGTTTTGCAATCACAGTCTTATGAACAAACAGCCCTAAGGTTTTGCCTCAGGGCTGTATCGAATAAGGGGCCTCTTTTTTGCTTTACCTGTCGCGTAGGCGTGCTGCCAGCCCATCCTTTTTGACAGACAAAAAGGATGCAAAAATTTTCTTCTTTGTTCTCAGTATAGTTTTTAAACGCATCTTTCCTATAGTTTGTCGCTCATGCGTGCTGTGGGCACCTTCTTTTGGCGCGGCCCAAAAGAAGGCAAAAAGCCGGTCAAGGGGGCGAACGGCGCCGCTCCAATGGACTGTACGCCGTACACAGCGCGGCAAAGGGCGACAATGCTACGGTCGCAGGAAACAAGGCACAGGGTTGCGGGCCTGCCCCCTTCACAATCCCCGTTCCAGAAGGGCAGTTATGCAGCATAAAGAAGGCTCGCTGCTAAAGAGGGGAACAACCGATTGGCCCCTCCCTTTCAGAAATCCGTTTAAAAGCATCCCCACTTGGGTACGGCCGGGGATTGTTAAGGGGCGCGTCTTCCGACCAAACAGCGCGCTTCCTGCGACCACCGCGCTTTCGCCCTTAGCTATACCGAATTCGGCGTGTAGTCAAATGGAGGAAGGTAGCGGCACCCCTTAACCAGATTTTTGCTTCCTTTTTGTCTGTCAAAAAGGAAGTGCCCACAGCACGCATGAGCGACAAGCCAAAAGAAAGATGAATTGATAGGTTAAGAAGAGAAAGAAAAAGGTTTTTGCATCCTTTTTCCTCACGAAAAAGGATAGGCCTGTCGCGGCCCGAGCGGCAAATGAAAGGTTAGATGAATCTATGGATTAAAAACCAAAATTTATGCTTTTCCAATAGAATGTAATAAAAATCCCCCTGTCAGGGCATTCTTCTACCATAGCGCGCCTGCCGCCGCACACAGGTACTACCAGCCATTTAGCGGTTGAACTTTGGGCTGTAAAAGAGTACAATAAATATAACCGCCGCGTCCCGTTCCCACGAGCGTCCGACGCGGCTTTCAAACGGTTTGTTTTCATAATGCCGCCCGATACATACCAATCTTCCGGCAACCAAAGCCCTTTTCTCCCGTTCTCTCTGTATGGGCTTTGGATCCGCCTCTGATGGATACCCTACCGGGCAGTGTGAAAATTGACGGCCCCGTCCTCCGGCTGGGCAGAAGATTCTAAAGTGTTAAAAGAGGTGTGACTATGAAAAAGATCATTGTGGAGGTCTGTTCCTGCTCCAAATGCGTGATGATGGGCTCTATGGACATCATTTCCTCCATAGAAAGCCTGAAAAAACTCAAAAGCCAACTGCGCCTGCACGCGCAGATTGAAATTGTGGAATGCAAATGCATCGGTCCCTGCCGGGACCGCGATTGCTCGCCTGTTGTGCGCATTAACGGCAAGGAACTCACCAACGCGACCAGCGAAGTGGTGATGTCCAATATTATCGCATTAACAGCAAAGGATGTGAAATAATCGTGAGAGGAATCTATACGCCCGTTACCAAAATCAGAAGGCAGGTCTTTGCGGAAATCGCAAAGCTTGCCTATGAACACGATGACTATGCCAGTATCGATGAAATTCCCTATAAAATCATAACCGGCGAGGTTCCCACCTACCGCGACAGCGTTTTTAAAGAGCGCGCTATTGTCGGCGAACGGCTGCGTTTGGCCATCGGCCTGCCGCTGCGAAAGGTGGACGAGCACAGCGTGCTCTCCAAAGGCGTGCGCGAGGCCGCCGTGGACCAGAACCTCATCGAGGAACCGCTTGTCAACGTCATCCCCTTTGCCTGCAACGCCTGCGACGAGCTCTCCTACTTTGTAACCGACAACTGCCGCGGCTGCCTGGCGCATCCGTGTACTTCGGTGTGTCCGGTCAAAGCCGTTTCGATTGTGGACGGGAAATCCCATATTGACAAGGAAAAATGCGTCAAATGCGGCAGATGCGCCGAAATCTGCCCTTACAACGCAATCGTGAAGTATGTTCGCCCCTGCGCTGCCGCCTGCGGCGTCAACGCAATCGAGAGCGACCATCTTGGCCGGGCGAAGATCAACCACGATAAATGCGTGTCCTGCGGCATGTGCATCGTCAATTGCCCGTTTGCCGCAATCGCTGATAAGTCGGAGATTTTCCAGTTGATCCAGGCGATCAAAAAGGGCGAGAAAATTTCCGCGGCAATTGCGCCGTCATTTGCGGGGCAGCTCGGTCCGCACGCAACCCCCGAACGCATCAAAGAGGCGTTCCACAAGCTCGGCTTTGTGGACGTCGTGGAGGTTGCGCTGGGCGCGGATATCGGCGCGGTGGAGGAGGCCAAGCACTTTGCGCATTCGGTGCCCGAAAGCCAGCCCTTCCTGGGCACCTCCTGCTGCCCGTCCTGGGCCGCGATGGCAAAGAAAAACTTCCCGATGCTCGCCGACTACATCTCCGATTCGTTCACGCCGATGGTTGCGACCGCGCGCGTAATCAAGGAGCGCAATCCCAATTCGCGGGTGGTCTTCGTAGGCCCCTGCATCTCCAAAAAGCTCGAGGCCAAGCGCGAGGACCTCAAGCAGTATGTCGATTTCGTCATCACCTATGAGGAGCTCATGGGCATGTTCGTCGCCAAGCACATCGACTTCGGCGACATCGACAACGAACAGCCCCTGCAGGACGCCTCGAGCGACGGCCGCGGCTATGCGATAGCAGGCGGCGTAGCCAGCGCGATTTCCGAATCCATCACCGCGCTGTATCCGGATACGGAATTCAAGGTTGACCGCGCCGAGGGCCTCGCAAACTGCAAAAAAATGCTGATGCTCGCCAAAGCCGGCAAACGAAACGGCTATCTGCTCGAAGGCATGGCCTGTCCGGGCGGCTGTATCGGCGGCCCCGGCACCTTGATGCAGCTCAACAAAGCCGCCGCATCGGTCAAGCAGTACCAGGAAAACGCCGATCTCAAAAAGGCAGTGCAGAACCCCTATGCCGTCGGAGAGATGGACATGTATGCCGACCCGCCGTCTCTCGAGGGCAGGCCGGAGGGGCCGGTGCAGAACGACTGATACCAATTATAGCAAAAAAGAGCAAGCGCATGTTTCAAAAACATGCGCTTTTTTCTACCCGCCAATCATAAAAAACAGGGGCTTTCCACCATGGCAGAAAGCCCCTGTTTTACCATTCGAGCACTTATATACCTTTAAAAACCAAGCTTACGCTTTGCCGACAGAACCAAACAGCTCCATCTTTTCCTTCACCGTTGCTTTGATCGCCTCAAAGCCCGGCGCCAGCAGCTTTCTGGGGTCGAAGCCCTTGCCCTGCTGGTCCTTGCCCGCCTCGATGTATTTGCGGGTTGCGTCCGCAAACGAGAGCTGGCATTCGGTGTTGACGTTGATCTTGGAAACGCCCAGCGAAATCGCCTGTTGAATCATATCCTCCGGGATGCCGGTGCCGCCGTGCAGCACGAGAGGCATGGTACCGGTGAGTTCCTGAATTTTCGCGAGAACCTCAAAGTTCAGGCCGCCCCAGTTTGCCGGATATTTGCCGTGAATGTTGCCGATGCCTGCGGCCAGCATGGTCACGCCGAGATCCGCAATCTGTTTGCACTCGTTCGGGTCTGCAACCTCGCCTGCGCCGACAACGCCGTCTTCCTCGCCGCCGATCGAACCGACTTCCGCTTCGACCGAGATGCCCTTCGCGCCTGCAATTGCAATCAACTCTTTGGTCTTTGCAATATTTTCGTCGATGGCATAGTGCGAACCGTCAAACATAACCGAAGAGAAGCCCGCCTCGATGCATTTGAGCGCGCCTTCATAGCTGCCGTGGTCGAGATGAAGCGCAACCGGCACCGTAATTTGCAGCTCTTCGAGCATGCCGTTCACCATGCCGACAACTGTTTTATAGCCGCACATGTATTTGCCGGCGCCCTCGGAAACACCCAGGATCACCGGAGAATTCAGTTCCTGCGCCGTGAGCAGGACCGCCTTTGTCCATTCCAGATTGTTGATATTAAACTGGCCAACTGCGTATTTGCCCTCTTTTGCTTTGGTGAGCATGTCCTTTGCGGAAACCAACATGAATAGTTCCTCCTTCAATATAATCGGGAAAGAAGGGAGAGGTTCCCCCCGCTTTTCATTTGGATGGGAACGGGTGGTCAGGCCCGTCCTGCAGGCGCGCGTAAGCCGCCTGCACTACGCTCCTATTATAGCGAATCGACCGGTAAAAATCAAACTTTTCCGATAAAAATTTGCAATTCGGCTGGCAGGCCGCGGCGGCCGGCAGCGAAAAGACGTCAAACCGCTTCAGCGCGCCGGTACCGGAAGCGCATCGGGGCAGCAGCGAATATAGTGAAACAGATATTGCTGGGCAATTCCCGCATAGGTGTAAACCACTTCGGGCACGCCGGCGGGGTAAAGCGCCCCCACCGCGCGTTTGATCCAAACATCCTCGGGGAACGCTTCCATGCGGTACATCCCGTAGAGCAGCGCGCATTCGGCAACCTTGGGTCCAACGCCGTGAATCTGCATCAGCGCCTTTCTGGCTTCGTCCATTGGCAGCGCGCGCACCTGGTCGAGGTCGAGCGTTCCGGACGCCACAAGCTGCGCGGCGCTGCGGATATACTTGGCACGGAATCCGCTGCGCAGTCCGGCAAGGTCCTCGATTGCGAGGGGCGCCAACACCTCCGGCCCCGGGAAGGTGTGCAGTCCGCAGGCAAGCGGCTCTCCAAACTGCTCGCAGAGTCTTGCCACAATTCCCTTGATCCGCGGAATGTTGTTGTTCTGGGAGAGGATAAACGAGCAAAGCGCCTCCCAGGCGTCCTGCCGCAGGATGCGCATGCCCGCCGCGAAGCCCGCCGCCTTGCGCATCACCCCATCGCCCGACAGCGCGCGCTTGATCGCGCCGTAATCGGTGTCCAGGTCGAAATAATGCCGCCAGAGCGCCTCGAAGTCCCCTGGCGCGCTGCAACGGAACTCCACAACATCCTGCCTTTGATAAACCGTCGCCCAGCTTACGCCAACCACACCGGTCCAGCCGCCGTCCGCTCCCCGTTCCCAACGGAAGCACTGGCCGCAATCCAAAATTTCGTCCAGGCAAAAATCCTCCAGACCGCGCACACGTGTGACGCAACCCCTGGTTTCCACATGCATTTTCCCCCGCCTCCTTTTGCTTTCCAGTATACCACTCTTTTTGTATAAATAACAGCGCCAATGCTTGCCGTCCGGGGTCCTGCATCCAGCATTCCAATTTTTGCAGGAAATCTTCACAGGGGTTTGCAATTGCGCCTTCAATCTGATAGAATACACTATATTGAAAATCGGCAGCCCCGGCATTCGGTCTGGTCTTATGGATGGACAATCTTATCAGAAAAGGTGTGCGTAACGATGAAGTTTCCCTTTCAGCTTCCCCTGCTGTTGGACGGTGCAACAGGCTCCAGCCTCATGGCCGCCGGCATGCCGCAGGGCGTATGTGTGGAACAGTGGGTCTGTGAAAATCCCGATGTCATCACCGCGCTGCAGAGCGCGTTTGTATCGGCCGGAAGCGACGTGCTCTACGCGCCGACCTTCGCGGCCAACCGCATCAAGCTCGCCCACTATGGCCTGGAGGAGCAGGTGGAATCCTTAAACGCCCGGCTGGTCGGCCTGACCAAAAGCTGCGCGGGCAGCCAAGCGCTCGTCGCGGGCGACCTTTCCCCCACCGGCGTGTTCATCGAGCCGTTTGGAGACGCCACGTTTCAGCAGCTCGTGGACGCCTATGGAGAGCAGGCCGCTGCGCTCGACAGGGCCGGCGTGGACTTGTTTGTGTGCGAAACCATGATGTCCCTCGCGGAAATCCGCGCGGCGCTGCTCGCCTGCCGTCCGTTCGGCAAGCCGGTCTTCGCCACGATCACGGTGGACGAAAAAGGCCGCACGCTGACCGGCGCGGACGCGCTTGCCACGCTGGTCAACCTCGAGGCGCTCGGCGTGTCGGCGTTCGGCTTCAACTGCTCCGCAGGGCCGGACAAATTGCTCGAGCATGTCCGCCGCATTGCGCCATACGCGCATGTGCCGATCATTGCCAAGCCCAACGCGGGCGCACCCAACCCATTGATCCCCAACCAGTACGACCTCTCGCCGTCCAACATGGCGGCGCTCATGCGCGCGCTTGTACTGGCCGGCGCGCAGATCATCGGCGGTTGCTGCGGCAGCACGCCGGCGCACATTGCCGAGATGCGGAAAATGCTCGATACGCTCGGACCCGTCGCGCCGGTCCCGAAACAGGGCGAGGACGAGCGCATCTGTGCAAACGAGACCGAGGTATTTTTCCTGCACGAGGATATGCAGGTATCCGACCCCGTCGAATGCGGCATCGACATGGCCGACGACCTGCTCGACCTGGAAGACGAGGGCTACGACATCGTCCGTGTCCAAATCAACACGGTGGACGACGCCTACCAGTTCAGCCTCAACGCACATATGGTGCGCCTGCCGGTCTGCTTTATCGCAACCAGCGAGGAGGCGCTCGAGGCCGCGCTGTACTACTACCAGGGCACCGCGCTGGTGGACCTCAAGACCGACGAGGTGACGGACGAAGCGCAAATTGCAATTGCCAAAAAGTACGGCGCGCTGCTGTACTGATACGATAGGGAGGATGTGTGCCGCAACCCGCGCTCCGTCACGGGTGTGAAGCGGCCCACTCTGTAAAGGAGGAATTACGATGCCCTATATCGGAACCAAACTGAGCATACCGCTGCCCGCCCCGCAGGAAGCCGCCCTGCGGGAAGCACTTGGCAAAGCCATCTCCCTGCTGCCCGGCAAAAATGAAAACTGGCTGATGCTCTCGTTTGAGGACAACTGCCGGCTGTATTTCCGCGGCGGCAACGCCGCTCCTATGGCGTTTGTGGAAGTGAAGGTGTTTGGAAGCGCGCCGGCGGATGCCTACGAGGCGCTGACCGCCCGCATCTGCGACATCTTTCACGACCAGTTGCAGATCCAGCCGGACCACGTCTATGTACAATATGAGGAAACGCAACACTGGGGCTGGAACGGCGGCAATTTCTAATGGAATCCCGCCTGCCGCTCACGGGGGAAACGGGAGGACGGCGGCGTTTTGCGCGCTGCGCACCGCCTTTTTCCAAAATAGCGGCGGGATTCCTGTCAGCAGATACGAAAAACATGAAAAATATTGTTGACAGGGGTATGAATATATGGTATTATATTAGAGCACTTTACGGAGTGCTTTGTTGTGAGCCACTAGCTCAGTTGGCAGAGCATTTGACTTTTAATCAAAGGGTCCGGAGTTCGAATCTCCGGTGGCTCATTCCCATTTTTCCAGAGCATGTACAAACGTACATGCTCTTTTTTTGTTTGGAAAAAGTGTACAAACATGCACACTCTTTTTTGCGCGGCATACTGTAATACCGGAATCAAATTCCAAATCAAACAAAAAACAAGGAGCATGCCACATGGCAATATTTCACACAAGTTTTCAAATGCAAAAGGAATACCAAATAGGCGATTCCATCACGATCACTTTTAAACTCACAAATGTTTCAGCCGACGCATATAAAATCGCGAAATGGGGTACGCCGCTCGACGGTATGGGCGGTCCCTATTTTTCTCTGTTGCGAAACGGAGAAGCGGTTGCGTACGACGGCCCCTATTTTTTCTGGGATACTCCCACCGAGGAATCTCTCCTGACCATTGCAAGCGGCGAAACGGTCAGCGCCGAGCTGGCTCTGACCGATTTGTTCAGCCTTGCGCGCCAAGGCAGCTATACGCTGGACTTTTCAGGCTG
>CATNEU010000029.1 GCA_950097605.1 uncultured Oscillospiraceae bacterium
CGGATTTCGAGCCGGTGCTGGAATTGACAGCGCAGAAAAACGCCTCGCCGGTGATCATCTGCGAATCCGCGGGCACCCAGGCGGAGGACGCAGCGACTATGAAGGCCTATTACAGAAAGCTTACAGGGTCTGAAAACAGAGAATAACAGTGGAGGTGGACCGAGGATGCAAGAGAAAACCATTGAAATTTTGGAGGATGAATACTGGTATGGCGGCGCCGTACACGACGGCGTGCGGATGCCGATAGGAAGGCAGTCGGGCTATGCGCGCAATCTCGACCGGTGCGACACGCCGAACCAATATGTGCCGTTTTTGGTTTCCAGCAAGGGCCGGTACCTGTTCAGCGAGCGGGGCTTTTTTCTCGAAGCGCGCCAAGGGGTGCTGCGGCTGTCGCGTGCCAAAGCGCCCATTGTGCTGGGGGAGGGATACGAAACGCTGCGGGGCGCCTATCTGGCGGCATGCCGCGCGCATTTTCCGCCTTCCGGCAAGCTGCCGCCCGCGGCTTTCTTCAAGGGGCCGCAGTACAACACCTGGATCGAGCTTTTGTACGAGCAGACCCAGCAGGGCATTCTGGAATATGCCGAACGTATATTGAAAACCGGGCTGCCGCCCGGTATCCTGATGATTGACGACGGCTGGAATACATATTATGGCGGCTGGCGGTTTGACCCCGCCAAGATTCCGGACCCAAAGGGACTGGTGGATAGACTGCACGAAATGGGCTTTACGGTGATGCTCTGGGTCTGCCCGTTTGTTTCGCCCGACAGTCCCGCGTTCCGCGCGCTGCGGCAAAAAGGCTGCTTGGTTGGGGAACCGGGCGGCGAGCCTGCGGTGAAACGCTGGTGGAACGGCGCGTCCGCCGTGTTGGATATGACCCATCCGGAGGCCGTCCGGTGGTTGGATGCGCAGTTGCGCGGGCTGATGGACGACTATGCGATCGACGGGTTTAAATTCGACGCGGGCGACCCATATTTTTACGACGAGGACGATGTGACGTACGCGCCGGTTGATCCGGCAGGACAGTGCGCGCTTTGGGCCGCGTATGCCGGGCGGTATGATTACAACGAGCTGCGCGCCTGTTTCGGGCACGCGGGCGAGGCGCTGGTGCAGCGCCTTTCGGACAAGGACCACGCCTGGGGAGAGAACGGCGTGGGTTCTTTGGTGCCCAACGAGCTGGCGCAGGGAATCGGCGGCTATGCGTTCACCTGTCCCGACATGGTCGGCGGCGGGGAGATCTCGAATTATTTGCAGGTGGCGGACCGGCTGGATAGCGAGCTGTTTGTGCGCTATGCACAGTGCGCGGCGCTGATGCCGATGATACAGTTTTCGGCGGCGCCCTGGCGGGTGCTCGGGCCGCAGGATTTTGCGCGCTGCAAGGCGGCCGCCTGGCTGCATGTGCGGTTTTCGGAGCGCATTCTATTGCTTGCCGCACATGCGGCGCGCACGGGCGAACCGATTGTGCGATATATGGAATATGTGTTTCCGGGGCAGGGCTTTGAAACGGTGACGGATCAGTTCATGCTGGGTTGCGACGTTTTGGTGGCGCCCGTGCAGCGCAAGGGTGAACGGACCCGCCGCGTGCTGCTGCCGGAGGGCCGGTGGACCTATGGCGACGGCGCGGTTTACGAGGGCGGCCGGGCGGTGACTGTCCCGGCCGGGTTGGATATTCTGCCGTATTTCACCCGCGCTTGACGGCGGGCGACGGCAGAGGCCGTGGAAGAGAGAAAGAATATGACAAGCTATTTTCGCCTTTGTAGATAAGGCCAACGGCAGATGATTTATTTTAGCGGGGATTAACAGATGTAACGCTATGGAACAGGAGAAGAGCGATGGGTAAAATTAAGAGTGAATTGGCGCAAATTTTCGACAGACATTCTGATAAAAGAATATGTGTATTAGGGACGACATGCTGCGGTAAGTCCAGCTTGCAAAGCCAGTTTCCTGATGCGGTTGATATGGATGAGGCATTATGGCCGACATTGTCGAAGGAAGAGGAAGCATATATCTGTCAGAAACCGTGGACCCATGATATTGGAGCCTTTACGGGTAAGCTTGTAAAGGAACGTGTTGTTATACAGCCCGGCCATCCCCTGTTTTCCTTGGTTCTAGTGGACTGTGATATACTTGTATATCTTGGAATATCAGACGAATTGCTGCGAAAACACTGTCAACAAAGGAATGCTTTATTTGAAGATGCAAAGAATGTAAAACATGCAATCGAAAGTACAATAAACGCAAGACGTATGTGTGAAAAGCTAGACATATATGATTTGGAAATGGATGAATAAAAAATGGCCGATTTACGACCACCTAATTGGCAAAATGCGCACATTCCATACGGTGCATTTTCACGATGATCTGCATAAAAAATGGCCGCTGTAAAAAAGCCTTTGGGCTTATGCGGTGAAAAGCTGCGGTCCGCGCGACAAATAAACAAACTGGTAAACAAACTGGAAGGTAGGGTGAAACATGTCCAGCGAGAAGAGGAAGGGATTTTTAATCGGCGGGCTTTTTGGAGGGGGCGTTGTTGCGGTAACGCTGCTCATCCTGTTTGCGGTGGTGTGCACGCCGCTCTTGTCCATCCAAGCTTTTTTGGGGAAAGCCGGTGCGAATGGGGACAATTGCGCGGTGGACCCGCCGAGGATCGTCTATCTGGACGGCGTGGAGATGGGCGCCGTAGGGCTGGAGGATGAGAAAGGGCCGTTCGACGATATTGTCGAACCGTATTTCAAGCAGCAGCTCAACGTCGACGAGCTGCTGCTCTACAACGCTTTAAAATACGCGGGTGAAAACGGCGTGCAAGAGATCCGGTTTGACTGGGTGATGCCCGAGGAGCAGATCCGCAAGGTCAGCGGTTTTGTGCGCTGCGATTGGCCAAGCCTGCCGACCTATGGATTTGACGAGATATCGTCGCCGGGCGTGCTGGACAGCTTTTTTGGCACGGTCATCACGCTGGGCTTCGATTCTGCATCTGGAAAATATAGGGATCGGCAGCTCATGGACACGGTGGCGGAGATTGCGGGTCTGCTGCCGCAGGGGCTGGAGGATGACCAGATTGTCAAGTTCTTCTACGACTATTTGGTTGCACATGTGGAGTACGACTACAGCTTCGACCGGTCGAACAATTGGCAGCTCAAATCGGCCTATGGTGCGCTGGTAAATCATAAAGCGGACTACGACGGCTTTGCAAACGCGCTTTCGCTGTTGTGCAGCTTTGCCGATGTCCAGTGCTTTAAGGTCTTTGCGGATTGGGATGACCCGCTGTATGTCGGCGCCTGGAATGTTGTGGCGCTCCGTGAAGGGGAGTACTATTTTGCGGACGCGGCCTCCGACGCCATTGCGGCGGGCGTATATGCAGACGGGAAGCGGCATGCGTTCGACGGGGCGTTCTGCCAGTCTGAAGACAGTGTTTCGATCAGCAAGGACATCTGGTATTACACGCCGGAGATTTCCGGCATCCGGGAGAAGGAGATGTTCGACCTTTTTGTGGAGGAAGAGGAGACCCCGGGCGAGGACGTCTATGGGGAAATTGACGCTGTTATCGGCAAAATGGGCGCGGCGCTGAAACAACGCATATCCGAGGGGACGGACTACATTCAGGTAAAGATCAAGGACCCGGAGTTTTACTACCGGTTGTCCCGCGGTTTGATGTTTTATGACGACGCGACGGTCCCCGATGCGGCGGGACTGAGCGGGACGGCCTCCTATTGGTATGACGACCGTTATCAGACGGTTTATTACGTCTATGAGCGCGGCGGACAGGGGACCGCCTGATCGGGGCGGGACCGAGGTACCCGTATTGTGACAAAACGGAAAGGGGAAGTGGATTATGAAAAGAGTACTGGTGATACACGGCGTGAATATCAACATGACCGGCAGGCGGGAGCCCGGCGTATATGGTAAGGAAACGCTCGAGGAGATCAACGCGCAAATCGCACGCGCCGCCGAACAGATGGGCCTCGGCTGCGACATCATGCAGACCAACTATGAGGGGCAGGTGTGCGACTGGCTGCAGTCCGCGCCCAAGAAATACGACGGCATCGTGCTCAATGCGGGCGCGCACACCCACTACAGCTATGCCATCCGCGACGCGATAGCATCGGTGAACATCCCGTGCGTCGAGGTGCATTTTTCCAATATCCACGCGCGCGACGAGTTCCGTTCCAAATCGGTGCTGGCGCCTGTCTGCGCCGGACAGATTTCGGGTTTTGGCAAATACAGCTATGTTCTTGCGCTGCAAGGCCTCAAGGAAATCATGGTGTGACGGCGGTAAGGCGGTGCACGACGCGCAATTTGAATGCAGATGTGGTATAATAGCCGCAGAGCGGCCATTATACGATTTATGTGCAGGGCGATGCGGGATCTGCGGAACCCTCCCGCCCGTATGCACGATTGTACCCCTGCGCACACAGTGCTGGGGGTACAATAGCCGCAGAGCGGCCATTATACGCTTGATGTGCAGGGCGATGCGGGATCTGCGGAACCCTCCCGCCCATATGCACAAATTCTACCACAAGCACGCTGTGCCTGTGGTAGAATAGCCGCAGAGAAGCCTGGGCCTGGAAGCCCTTCCGACTGGACACACCAGTATTTTTATAAACGGAACAAGGGGGAACCGAAATGAACCGGATCGAGCAGCTCATGCAAAATCTGCCGGACGGCCTCGACGCGGGGATCATCTCCGCACCGGAAAACAGAAGGTACTATACGGGGTTTTCGTCGAGTGCCGGCGCGCTGTTTGTAACCCGCGAGAAGAGCTATTTTTTGACGGATTTTCGCTATATTGAGAAGGCAAGACAGTCGGTGCGGGACTGCGAAGTCATGGAAATGGCCGAACTCGGCGAACAACTGCGCACGTTGGCCCGGCGGCACGGCGTGCGCACATGCGGCGTTGAAGCGTATACGGCGAGCGTGCGGCAGGTGGAACGTTACCAGCAGGCGCTGGAGGACGCGCGCATAGACGCGGGAACGGCTTTTCAGGACCAGATCCGCCGGCAGAGGATGGTAAAAGACGCCGCGGAGATCCGGAAAATCGAGCAGGCGCAGGCGCTGACCGAGCGCACGTTTTCGCATATTCTGAGCGTGATCCGCGCGGGCGTCACCGAGCGGGAAATTGCGCTCGAGATGGAGTTTTTCATGCGCCGGCAGGGAGCGGACGGCGTTTCGTTTGACTTTATTGTGGTTTCGGGGAAAAATTCCTCGCTGCCGCATGGAGAGCCGACCGGTAAAACCGTGGAGGAAGGCGATTTTATCACAATGGACTTCGGCGCGCTTGTGGATGGCTATCACTCCGATATGACCCGAACCATTGCGGTCGGTCATGTGGATGACGGGCAGCGGAGGGTGTATGACACCGTGCTGCGGGCGCAGCGGGCGGCGCTTACGGCCATTCAAGCGGGCATGCGATGCAGCGACGCGGACCGCGCCGCGCGCGCCGTGATTGATGAAGCGGGCTTTGCGGGCTGCTTCGGGCATGGCTTGGGGCATGGCGTGGGTGTGGAAATCCACGAAGCGCCCAGCCTGTCCCCGCGCAGCGTGGAAGTTTTGGAGCCCGGCATGGTGGTCACAGTAGAACCGGGCGTCTATCTCGAGAATACGTACGGCGTACGCATTGAGGATATGGTGGTTGTGCAGGAAGGCGGCTGTAGAAATCTGACCGCCAGCCCCAAGGAACTAATCATCCTGTGACATTTTGGCTATACAACGGAAGTGGAGAGGGACTGCATGAAGACATTGTATCTATCGGACCTGGACGGTACGTTGCTGCGCACGGATGCGACGCTGTCCAGGTTCAGCAAACGGCTGCTGGGCGGCCTGATCGGCAGGGGGATGCTGTTCAGCTATGCGACCGCCCGTTCGTTTTCATCCGCCTCGGTGATTCTGCGGGGGCTGGATCTGCGGTTGCCGGCGATCACCTATAACGGGACGTTCTGCGTGGACGCGGCAACCGGCGAGGTCCTTGCGAACGAGGCGTTTACGCAGGCGGAATGCGATGCATTGGTCGGGCTGTTCGCCTATCATCATCTATTTCCATTGGTCTATTCGCTGACCGGCGGCGTCGAACGGGTTTCCTGGCTGCGCGGCAGTGAAAACGAGGGGACTGTGCGGTATCTCGCGGCCCGGCGCGGGGACCGGCGTCTGACCGGCGTGCAGGATTTGTCCCAGTTGTTTGCGGGCGGCATGTTTTACTTCAACCTGATCGGGGAGGAGCGCACGCTGTCCCCGCTGGCTGAGGCGTTGGATACGCTGCCCGGCGTGGCCTATACGCTGCAGCGCGAGCGCTATGGCCAGGGGGAATATTGGCTGGAGATCATGCCGCGGCGCGCCACCAAGGCAAACGGGGTGCGCTGGCTGCGCAAGTTCACCGGCGCGGACCGGGTGGTTTGCTTTGGGGATGCGGTCAACGATATCCCGATGTTCGAGGAAGCCGACGAGTGCTATGCGGTCTCGAACGCGCCGCCGGCGCTGCTGGAGGTGGCCGACGGCATTATCGGGGAGGCGGGAGGCGACGGCGTTGCCGCCTGGCTGGCGGACCGCTTTTTGCAGGACAGCCAATTTGGCGCGCCGCTTGAAGAATACCGGAAGGGATAGGGGCCTATGGCGTCTTTTAGTTGCCGCGCGCTTTGCGCAGCAGACGCACAGCCGGAGCGGCAAATAGACAGACCGACAGACCAAGGGGAGAAAAACAGAAGCACGCAGCACGTCTGCGCGGCAGCCGAAAATTCAATGCTTTCCACCTCTCCAACAAAAAAGGGTTGAAAAAAGCGGCAATTTAGGATAAACTAGATATGCTTAGTTTTTATGAGGACGTGTCTTCTGTGCGGCAAGCCGCCTATTTTGCCTACCGGCAGGCGCAGCGGCTTGTTTGGATACGGCCACATGCAGATAAACAGCGCCGGCCGCCGGCGCAGTGGGCGCGGCCATGCAAAATAATGATGAAGCGGGGCGCGCTTTTCGGCGGGGCCTGTATTAACGGAGGTAAACTATGATTTCAGCTGGTGAATTTAGAAACGGCGTCACGTTTGACGTGGATGGAAACGTATTTCAGATTGTGGAATTTCAGCACGTAAAACCGGGCAAGGGCGCGGCGTTTGTCCGCACCAAAATCCGCAACGTGATCACCGGTTCGGTTGTTGAGAAAACCTTCAGCCCGACCGAAAAGTTCCCAACCGCCTTTGTGGAGAGAAGAGACATGCAGTATCTCTACAACGACGGCGATCTCTACTACTTTATGGATCAGGAGACCTATGAGCAGGAACCGATCAACGCGGGCAAGCTCGGAGACAACTTCAAGTTCGTCAAGGAGAACATGGAGGTGAAGGTCCTTTCCTACAAGGGCAACGTCTTCGGCGTGGAGCCGCCGACATTTGTCGAGCTCGAGATCACACAGACCGAGCCGGGCATCAAAGGCGACACGGCCACCAACGTGACCAAGCCCGCAACGCTCGAGACCGGCGCCGAGATCCGCGTGCCGATCTTTATCAACGAGGGAGACAGAATCCGTGTGGACACCCGTACAGGCGAATACATGGAGAGAGCATAAATTTTTTGCGCAACAATCTGTCTGCATAACTGCCTCTGCGGCGTCCAATAGTATCCTTGACCGGATACCAGGCGCTTTGCCGCCTGCAGACGCTTACAAGATTTTCGGGAGAGTCCGCGCCTTATGCGGCTTCCCAGAGTAAAGGAGGAACAGAACATGTCTGTTACTGAAAAGGTTGCCTATTTGAAGGGCTTAATGGAGGGCCTCGGCGTGGACGATTCCACAAAAGAGGGAAAGGTCATCGGCGCAATGGCGTCGATTCTGGAAGACCTGGCAGGTTCTGTGGCCGAGCTGCAGGATGGTTTTAACGAGATGACCGAGCTGGTCGACATCATCGACGAGGATCTCGGAGAGCTTGAAGAAGACATCTATGGGGACGAGTGCGGCGAGGGCTGCGACTGCCACGACGAGGACGACGACTACGACATGGACGATCTTCTCGACGAGGAACTCTATGAAGTGGTCTGCCCGACCTGCGGCGATACCATCTGCATCAACGAGGAAATGCTCGACGAAGGCGAGATGGAGTGCCCCAATTGCGGCGAGCCGCTTGAATTTGATCTCGACTGCGATATGAGCGAAGGCTGCGACTGCGGCTGCGAAGAGTGCAGCGACGACCAGGAGGATCAAGAGGACTAATTCCCCAGGTTCTGCATGCGTTTTGCAAACAAAACGGAATGGATGGCATAGACGCCTTCATTCCGTTTTATTTTTTGGGTGAAAGCGTGCAGTTTTCGCTTGACAGTTGCTATCAAAGCGCATATACTTTATACATACCAGGAGTATGTATGGAGGGGTCGTATGGCGCGCAACAAATATCCCGAGTTGACGGTCAACCGGATTTTAGATGTGTCCCTCGCGCTTTTCCTGGAAAAGGGCTATGAACATACCACAATCCAGGACATTGTGGACGCGCTTGGGGACCTCAGCAAGGGCGCAATCTACCACCACTTCAAGTCGAAAGAGGATATTATTGAGGCCGTAATGGAACGGCTGTTTTCCGGAACCATGGAACGGGTGCTGGCCATTCGGGACGCCGGGAATATGACGGGTATTGAAAAGCTGCGTGCGCTTCTGCTCAATTCACTCGACGACCCAAAGCAGGAGACAATGGTTACAGCCGCACCCAGCCTCATGAAAAATTCCCGTTTCCTGGCCCAGCAGATTCAGGAGGGGTTCGAGACGGTTGCGCCTTACTGCCTGCAACCGATTTTGGAACAGGGCATTGCGGATGGAACCATTCGGACACGGTATCCCAAAGAAACCGCGGAGGTCCTTGCGCTGCTGGCGAATATTTGGATCAATCCCTATGTAATTGCATCCTCCGCTGAGGAGATGGAACAGAAATTTTTATTTTTATCCGAGCTGCTGGGCTTCTTGGGCGTGCCGGTACTGGACGATACAATTTTGCAGAAGCTCCGGAAATTCCGTCGTATGATCGAGAACCGCCGGTTTTTGGAGAGCAGAGGAAAACAAGACAAATAAAAGTGCTGCCGTTCGGCGGTTTCTTTTTTAAGCATATACATACCAAATGAATGTATGAAAGCGAGGAAACTCCCTATGAAGAAGACGAGTATGTGGCGGCGAGATTTTACAATGGTGGTTATTGGCCAGATCATTTCCCTGTTTGGCAACGCCATTTTGCGGTTTGCGCTGCCGCTTTATCTGCTCAACGAAACAGGATCGGCTACGCTGTTCGGCGTTGTAATGGCCTGTTCGTTTATCCCGATGATTGTATTGTCGCCGGTGGGCGGCATCGTGGCAGACCGCGTGAACAAGCGCAACGTGATGGTGGCGCTGGACTTCTCAACCGCCGGGCTGATGGCGCTGTTCACGCTGCTGCTTGGCCATATGAACCTCGTGGTTCTGCTGGTGATTACACTGATGCTGCTGTTCGGCATTCAGGGCGCCTATCAGCCGTCTGTGCAGGCCAGCCTGCCCTCATTGGTTACGGCGGACCAGCTTTTGCCTGCGAACGCGGTGATTAACCAGGTCAGCGCGCTTGCAAACCTGATCGGCCCGGTCGCAGGCGGCGCGCTGTTCGCAGTCTGGGGCCTCATGCCCATCCTGCTCATCAGCATCGCGTGCTTTCTTTTTTCTGCGGTGATGGAGATTTTCATTCATATCCCGTTTGAAAAAAGAAAATCAGAGTTGGGCGTCTTTGCAATTGTAAAACAGGATTTGCACCAGAGTTTTACGTTTATTCGGCGGCAGCAACCGGTCATTGGAAAAATCCTGGCGATTGTGGCCGCATTTAACCTGTTTCTGAGCGCGTTGATGATCAT
>CATNEU010000030.1 GCA_950097605.1 uncultured Oscillospiraceae bacterium
TTCAAACAGTCGTGGAAAATACGGTAGCACTCCCGCTCGCTGATAAAAGCGGCGGCGGCTATTTCCGCAACCGAAAACTTTTCGGCGCAATGTTTGTGTATAAAGGACATCATCATTTTAATTTTGTCGCTGGCGCGCGCGTTTCCGTCCTTTTTTCGTCCCGACGGGTTTGCCATTGCAAGCAGCTCGCACCAAATTTGGGACAGGGCCGACCGCAATTGTATTTCATAGGCAAAGCCGTCTTCCGGCAGCGCAAAGGATTGGCGGATCAGATCCAGCAGAGGCTGGTGTTCCGGCCGGTCCGGAAACAGGCCGATGAGCTCGGTAGCGGGATCTGTAATCAGGGGTATGACGTATTTGTGGTCGATGGCGCTTCCGCTGTGCCCGCCAATCAGCGAGGGATCAAACAGATGCAGGTATGCCGTTACCGGCTGCACGCCGTCCGCCGCTTTGGAAGTGTGGAGCACATTGGAATTCACAAATCCCGCCGAACCGGTGGGGAAGAGGATTTTCCCCTGCGGCGTATCGTATTCCAGCACGCCCTGCTCCATCCAAAAGAGTTCTACTTCCTTGTGCCAATGCCACGGCGTCTGCCGGCTGATAAACTGGTCCAATTCCACACGGGAAGCGATGTATGGAAATTCCGGTGCAAAATCCGGCAGGATTTCCTCGTGGCTTCCCTGCTTGAGCGCGATGCCGCGAATCGTCTTCACAATTGCCACCCCCGTTCCAGTCGGTAATTGAAATGCCTCTGCGCGGGCTGCACTTAGTGCAGCGGCTGTTTATATTATACCCAAATCCAAAAAAGAGGACAAGTAGCCAACCGCATTAAAAACAAACGCACAGGACAGCATAAAAATCCCAATTCAAAAACAGCCGTGCCCTGCGAGGCGGCTGTTTTTTTGCAGGCAAATGTAGCAGCTTCTATTACAAACTGGAGAATTTGTTGCACAAATATGCATATGCCCATCTGGTCATAAAGCGGAAATTCCGCATCTTGTTCCGCGTTTTGTTTACAATTGCTTGAAATGGTGATATTTTGGGGATATACGAATGATTTTGCAATCCAGACGACTGAAATGGAGGGGAAGACAAATGAAAAAGAGAAGATGTACACGGATTGTGGCGGCTTTGCTCTGTGCGGCTATGCTGGCGCCGGCGACAGGAAGCGCGCTGGCGCAGACCGCCCAGACCGGCGCCGTGCAGCAAACGGCGGCGGAACAGGAGCGGTTCTATGGCGAGCATCTTGGGTGGACGTCCACAAGTGTGAATTGGAGTTTGGATTCCAGCTTTGGGTTAAACGCCAACGTGGATTATGCATCCGGCAATCTATACCTGGAGATAGGGAATCCATGCAGGGCCTTTAAATTGGCATACAACGCGCAGGATGAAGGCGCCACGAATTTCGGCAATCGTATCACGTCCACCTATCACCAGACGATTCTGCCGGACGCATCGGGAAACCGGATGATCCACACCCGCGACGACGGGCAGAAGGAATACCTAGAAAAGCGAGTCGACGACGAGGGCGCGACCTGGTGGGGATGGTTCAAGCAGCAGCCGAACGGGGAATTGGATTTAGACGGCTTTGGGCGTGATATCTATGGTGTGGATGGATACCTCCGCCAAACCAGGATTCCCTGGCTTGCCTATCTGGAGCTGATGCAGATTTACAGAGACCCGCAGGGCAATGTCACGGGTACAAGTGCGCATTTTGATGGTTCTCAGGGGGAATCCCTGCGGGTGGAGCTGGACAACTTTTCATTGAACGGACAGCAGCGTTCTGTAGAGATGCGGTACTATGATGTTGGCAATCTAACCTATATCGCGCACTTTGGATACGACCAAAGCGGCAATCTCTGCGAGATACAGATGACGGACGGGCTGCACGACGTATTGCACTATGTGTTTTCCTATGAAGACCGTTCTTCACGTATAACCCAGGTTACAAATGTTTTGACAGGCGAAGGGATCTCCTATCGGTATACGCAGATTGGTGGGCGCTATAAGGTCACCTTTATGGAAAAAGCCGATGCGAATGGCAATATGCTCGACCAGACACAGTTCGGCTATGGAGACGGACAGACGGTACTCATTGATAAAAACGGCAATGTGACGGTGAAAACCTACTAAGCCCTGCGCCTAAAACAAGGACCATTTTGTGTACGGATGAAACTATTTGAACGGACAGAATGGAGGGTGCATTGTGAGAAATAAAACACTGCGGGCCGCTGCGGCGGTTCTGTGCGTGGCGCTGCTGCTGCCGGCCGCAGATACAGCGTTTGCCGGAGTTTCTTCGTCAGCCGCGGCGCAGCAGGCGGAAAGCGCGCAGCCGACGGAAAAGGAAATACTCTATGGTGCGCATATGGGGTATACGGACACCGGCTTGGGGTGGGATATAGGATCCAACTATCCCGCTGAGGCAAGAGTGGATTATATAACCGGGAATCTATGCGTCAACCTGAACGTGGACAATACTTTTTACAAGATCGCCTATAATTCGCAGGGTACGGATACTACGATATTGGGCAACAACTTCACCTGCAATTACACGCAGTCGCTGAAGCCCTATCAAAAAGGCTCGGACGACGTTCTTGTGTATTCGGATGAATGCGGGAAAAAAGAGTACCTGGAAAAGACGGTGGATGCAGAGGGGGCCACCTGGTGGGGCAGCTTCGCACTGCAGCCCAATGGGGACCGCAGCGGCGGGCATGATCAAATTTTCGATGCGCTTGGAAGGGTGCAGCAAATCAGGATTCCTCATCTGGCGTATTTGGAGCTCATGCATTTTACCTACAATCCGCTGGGACTTCTGATTCAAACAGCAGGCCAGGTCGAAGGCCAGGGTTTTGCGAGTGAAAGCCGCCTGTTTTATACTTTGATAGGGGATAGGCAGCTTCCTCTTGTGACCAGAATGGTCAATACGGGAATGCTGGACATGCTCTTTGACTATGACAGCAACGGAAATATGACATTTTGTCAAGTGGGCAATGACGCCCCGTTGGAACTGATGTATGAGAATGGTTCCTCCCGGATCTGTTGTATCCTGAATGCTGTGCGCAACCAGCGTATAACATTCGGCTATACACTGCATGATGGGTGCTACAAGGTGTCCTTTGTGAAGAAGACCGATGCGAGTGGCAATATGCTGGACCAGACGCAGTTTGCCTACGGCAATGGGCAGACGGTGATCATTGATAAAGACGGCAACGCAACTGTGAAAATCCACTGAGCGCGTGAATGCCTCCCGCGTATAGAAAAACCAGGGGAATCCGGATATCCGGATTCCCCTGGTTTTGTTGTGTCCGTATGAAATGGAATTACGCATCCGTTGCAAACTGGCTGTTGTAGAGATTGGCATAGAACCCACCCTTTTCGAGAAGCTCCTCATGCCGCCCCTGCTCAATGATCCGCCCTTTGTTCATAACCAGGATGATGTCGGCTTCGCGGATCGTGGAAAGGCGGTGCGCCACAATAAAGCTGGTGCGGCCCTCCATCATGTTTGCAAACGCCTTTTGAATGCGCAGCTCGGTGCGGGTGTCGATGCTGCTGGTCGCCTCGTCGAGAATCAGCATCGGCGGCTGGGTCAGCATCACGCGCGCGATACACAAAAGCTGCTTTTGCCCCTGCGAGATGTTGCCGCCGTCCTCGTTGATGCGGGTATTGTAGCCCTCCGGCAGGCGCTTGATAAAGCTGTGCGCATGCGCGGCCTTTGCGGCCTGCACCACTTCCTCTTCGGTCGCGCCGGGCTTTCCATAGGCTATATTTTCGCGCACCGTACCGGAGGTCAACCAAGTTTCCTGCAACACCATACCATACATGCCGCGCAGGCTGTCGCGGGTGATTTCCCGCGTGTCGACGCCGTCGACTGCAATGGTCCCCTCCCGCACATCATAAAAACGCATGAGCAGGTTGATGATGGTGGTTTTGCCGCAGCCGGTCGGGCCGACGATGGCCACGCGGCTGCCGGGACGCGCGTGCAGGTTCAGGTTTTCTATCAGCGTCTGTTCCGGACGGTAGGAGAATGAGACGTCTGCAAGCCGCACATCCCCGTCACAGCGCTCCAGGACCAGTGCGTCCGGGCTGTCGGGCGGCTGCACCGGCTCGTCGAGCACCTCGAATATGCGGCGCGCCGATGCAAACGCCGTTTGCAGCTCGGTTACTACGCCGGAGATTTCATTAAACGGCTTGGTATACTGGTTGGCGTAGCTTAAAAAGCTGGACAACTGCCCAACGCTGATGCCGCCGCCGATGGCGCTTATAGCGCCGATGATCCCAACCGCCGCATACACCACGCCGTTGACAAACCGCGTGCAGGGGTTGGTCATCGAGGAATAAAACTGCGCCTTGACGCCGCAGGTATACAGGCGGCTGTTGATCTCGTCGAACCGGCTTTCGGCGCGCTGCTCATAGCCGAACGCCTTGACCACTTTTTGGCTGCCGATCATCTCTTCCACAAAGCCGCCCATCTCGCCGCGCACTTCGGATTGCTCGCGAAACATACTGTGGGAACGCTTCGCAATAAACGATGCGACGAACAGAGAAAGCGGCGTGAGCACCACGACAACCAGTGTGATCGGCGGGTTGACCGAGAGCATGAACAGCAGCGTGCCCAGTATGGTGATCACGCCGGTGAACAACTGGGAAAAGCCCTGCAACAGCCCGTCGGACACCTGATCAATGTCCACGGTCACCCGGCTGATCAGGTCGCCGTGCGCGTGGCCGTCGATATAGGAGAGCGGGACATCTGCCAGCTTGCCGAATACTTCGGTGCGCAGGTCCTTCACGGTGCGGTAGGTCACTTGATTGGTGCAAAGCGTCATGAGCCATTGAAACAGCGCGCCGCCGGCAATGGTGCCGCCCAGCAACAGCAGGATTTTTGCAAGCCCCGCAAAATCCACTTCGCGCGGGCCGATAATCAGGTCCACGCCGTCGCCGATCAGGATGGGGCCTGCGAGCGTAAGCCCGATGCTGAGGATCCCGCACGCCAATGCGGCGATTAAAAAGCCCGCATAGGGTTTTACATAGTGCAAAATGCGTTTGATAAGCGCCTTTGTCATTTCCCATTCGCCTCCCCGCCCAGCTGTGACTGGCAGATTTCCCGATACACTGCGCAGGACGCCAGCAGCGTGTCGTGCGTGCCGATGCCGGCGATCTCGCCGTCGTCCAGAACGATGATCTTGTCGGCATTTTTGATGGTGCTGGCGCGTTGCGAGACCATGAGGACCGTCATGTCCTTTGTATCCTGCGCGATGGCGCGGCGCAGCGCGGCGTCGGTCGCGAAATCGAGCGCGCTTGCGCTGTCGTCCAGGATCAGAATTTCGGGGCTGCCAACCAACGCCCTCGCAATTGTGAGACGTTGCTTTTGCCCGCCCGAAAGGTTTTTGCCGCCTTGCAGGATATTCGTGTCGAGCCCCTGCGGCAGACTTTGCACAAATTCGGCAGCCTGCGCGGTGGCAATGGCCCGTTTGATCTGTTCATCACTCGCTTCCGGGTCTCGCCAGCGCATGTTTTCGCGCACGCTGCCGGTAAACAGCACGGCTTTCTGCGGCACGATGCCGCACTTTTTTCGCAAGATGTGCAATGGATATGCACGTATATCCACGCCGTCGATGCAGATACGTCCCTGTGCAACGTCGTAAAACCGCGGAATCAGATTCACAAGCGTGGATTTGCCCGCGCCGGTGCCGCCAATGATGCCGATGGTCTCGCCCGGCGCAATGGCGGCGGAGATAGCGCGCAGTGCGTATTCACCGCCGCTGTAGGAAAACGATACGTCTTCAAACGAGATGCGCGGCGCGCCCGGCACAGGCCGGATGTGCGCTGCGTCGTTGGCGGGTTCCGCAACCGAAGGCGCGGTTGCAAGAACTTCCGCAACGCGTGCGGCCGAAGCCGAGGCCTTAGTGAAAATCACCACAAGGTTGGCCACCACGACGAGCGCCAGGAGGATCTGTGTCATATAGTTGACGAAGGCAATGATTTGCCCCTGCGACAGCGCCCCGTCATATACGCGCATCCCGCCGAACCAGAGCACTGCGACGATTGACAGGTTCATGATTAAAAAGGTCAGCGGGTTGAGCAGCGCCGAGATTTTACCAACGGTGACCGAAGACCGCGCGAGCGCATCGCTGGCTTCATCGAAACGGTTCTGCTCGCTTTTCTGCTTGGAAAACGCGCGGATGACCCGCACGCCCTCCAGGTTTTCGCGTGTGATCAGCGAAATGCGGTCGAGCTTTTTCTGGATACCTCGGTAAAACGGCACGGAACGGCTCATCACCAGCCAGAGCACCAGCGCGACCAGCGGCGTCGCCGCCAAAAACACCAGCGAGAGCTTCAAGTCGAGCAGCATTGCCATAACCGCCGAGCCCACCACTAGAAACGGTGCGCGAATGGCCAGACGGATCAGCATGGCCACGCCGACCTGCAGTTGATTGACGTCGTTGGTCAGCCGGGTGATGAGCGACGAGGTGCCGATGCGGTCCACTTCGGCGTGCGAGAGCGCGTTGATATGGGCATAGAGCTCCCGGCGCACGATGGTGCCGAAGCCCTGGGAGGCCTTTGCCGCATAGTATTGACAGGTGAGCGCACAGCCGAGGCCCACCACGCCGAGCAGCACCATCAGTCCGCCCATCCGCAGTACATAGGCGATGTCGCGGCCCGCGATTCCCACGTCGATAATCCTGGCCATAACAAGCGGCACCAGCAGCTCGAAAATGGCTTCCATGAGCTTGAACAGCGGGCCTAAGATCACCTCTTTTTTGAAGTCCTTCAAATAGCGTCCGAGTTTGAACATAGGAGAAATCCCAACCTTTCCAATGGGGGATATATCTGTTTTGCACAGCTTGCTCTATTTTAAATCAAAAATGGCAAAATTACAAATTGAATATTGTGTTTTATTACTTTTTATCTATAGATTCGTCTGTTTTGCAGTTTGTCGCTCGGGCGTGCTGTGGGCCTTTCCTTTTCGTATAATAGGCTTTGTTTATAGCTCTTTGATGTATTTATTCTTTCGTTTGTCGCTCGGGCGTGCTGTGGGCCTTTCCTTTTCGTATAATAGGCTTTGTTTATAGCTTTTGGATGCATTTATTCTTTTCGTTTGTCGCTCGGGCCGCGACCGGCCCATCCTTTTTGGGGCGGCCCAAAAAGGATGCAAAAAGGCCGGCCAAGGGGGCTAACGGCTCCGCTCCATTGGACTATATGTCGCACAGGGCGTGTGCAAGCATGGTGAACGTACCCCGAAGGAAGCGCAGCGCAGAGTCGCGGGCCTGTCCCCTTCGCGATCCCCGGTCCAGAAGGGAAGCCTGGCCGATATAAAAAGACTCGCTGCAAAAGAGGGGGAATTCAAAGATCGGCCCCTCCCTCGCAGGGAGCCTTCTAAAAGCATCCCCACTCGGGTAACGGCTGGGGATTGTTAAGGGGCGCGTCTTCCGACCCATCAGCGCACTTCTTGCGACCGCTGCGTCGCCGCCCTTAGTTTTGCCGAAGACGGCGTAGGGTCCAATGGAGGAAGGTAGCGGCACCCCTTGACTGAATTTTTGCCTACTTTTTCTTCACGAAAAAGTAGGGGCCTGTCGCGGCCTGAGCGACGAACAAAAAGAAAAATGAATCTATAGGTTAAAAAGAACAAGACAAAAATCAATCCCCCACAGCACGCCTGAGCGACAAACTATAAGAAAGATAAATCAATAAGGTAAAAAGGAAGTGCCCATAGCACGCCCGAGCGACAAACGAAAAGATAGATAAACCTATAGGTTAGAAGGACAAGCACCATTCTATAAAACAATAAAGCCCCTCTTGCAGACAAAACGTCCGCAAGAGGGGCTTTATTGGCAGAAAGAGTCCATACGAAAAGAATCAATACGCAACAAGCGTTTTATCAAAGAGAAAATGAACCGGCAGGCCGTCTTTCAGTGGAATTTCGCAGGTGCCCTGGATCAGTGGCATCAGGTAGGTGAACACCTCGCGGGTGACATGGTTGCCCCGCTCGTTGATCCACTCTTTGGGCACCACCTTTTCCTGGTTGGCGACCAAGGCGACCTCGCAGGTTTCCACCTTGATCGCATAGGGATTGTCCGAGACGCGGCGGAACATCATAAATTTGCCGGTTTCGCCGGCGAGCGCAGCGTCGACCGCTGCGGCGCCGATGCGCACCGACTCGTCGATATCGGTTTTGCTGGCGATATGCGCTGCGCAGCGCTGCAACACATTGAGCTCTATGGAGCGCACCTTGCAGCCTATTTTTTCAGCCACCAGCGTTTCCAGGTATTTGCCGACGCCCGAAAGGTATTTGTGACCGAAAGCGTCTACTTTGCCGCTCTGGAACGTCTCGGCGGCATAGGTGCCGTCGGGATTCTTCACGCCTTCGGAAACCGCGACGACCACGCATTTGTGTTTCCGCTGCTGCTCTTTCACGTCCTCCAAAAACTGCTCGGCGTCAAACGGCGCTTCCGGCAGGTAGACCAGATGCGGCGCGGATTCCCCAACGGCGTTTGGAAGCGCCGCCGCGGCGGTGAGCCAGCCCGCGTTGCGGCCCATGATTTCCACAATCGTGACCGAGGGAACAAGATAGACCTCGCAGTCGCGGATGATTTCGGACATCGCGGTTGCGATGTACTTGGCGGCGCAGCCGAAGCCCGGCGTGTGGTCGGTCACGGGCAAATCGTTGTCGATGGTCTTGGGAATGCCGATCACGCGGATATCCCGGCCGGTTTGGGCAAAATAATCCGAGAGCTTGTGGGCGGTATCCATCGAGTCGTTGCCGCCGATGTAAAAAAAGTAGCCGATTTGCAGCTTTTCAAAAACGTCACCGATCGTTTTATAGATCGCGGGGTCGTTTTCATACTTTGGCAGGCGGAAACGGCAGGAGCCGAGCGCCATGGCGGGCGTAACGCTCAGCAGCTTCAAATCCGCCTGGGACTTGATGGAGCGCCGGATGTCGATGATTCGTCCGTGCAGAACGCCCTCAATGCCGTTTAACGAGCCGTAAATCTGTTCAATCCGCTCGCTTTCAAGAGCGCCCTTAATCACGCCGGCCAGCGTTGCGTTGATGGCGGTCGTGGGGCCGCCGGACTGTGCAACCAGTACATTTTGAAAACCCATAGAATCCCTCCGTTTTTTGTTTTCCGGGGTGCCGTCTGCCGCCGGACGGGCATGCGGGCATAGGCGCTGTGATCGTAGCAACCAGTGCGGCCCTTTGCAGCCGGTACAGGCGGGCGGGGAAATACGCGCATATTGTTTGATATACCTAGTATACCATTCGGGATGGGTATAAGACAAGCCGCAGTTTGCAGCAAAACGCTTAGGGTCTCCCACTGCGGAGGGTAAACGGCCGTTTGCCCTGGATCTCTCATTTTTTTTGCGGATTGCGTTTGTGTGGGCGTAATCAGGGCGTTTTGGGGCAATACTATCACCAAAACATCGGATGCGCCACACGTGGTGGGAGGTGTGCGGATGGATAACCGGAATCCGTTTGGATCGGTCAAATACATGGTCTATATTACACAGTTCGGCCTTTCTTTGGTGCTGCCGGTTCTGCTGTGC
>CATNEU010000031.1 GCA_950097605.1 uncultured Oscillospiraceae bacterium
TGCGTTGATGTTTGCTTTCAAGCTGGCGTTTGCGGACGAGCCGCAGCCCTATATCAGCAGAGATACACAGGGCCAAAGGGTATACGGCTCGTTCAGCCGGTATGACCTGCTGGAGAAAGGCCCGGACGGCTGCTGGCGCTATGCGGATGCGGTTGTGTTTTCGGTGGACGCTTCGGGCGGGTTTGCGGGAGACAGAATGTATCTGTACGAGCAGGCCATCCGGCTGTATGAGCAGGGGGCCTTTGGAGAAAGCAGCGGACGGGACGCCAAGGCCAGGCTCTGGCAGGTGCTGGAGTCGTTGCATTATCCAATGGCTGGGGAGATCCGTGCGCAGCTTGAGGAGCAGGCTGGAAAACAGGCGGTGGATGCACCCGCCGGGGAGGTGAGGCAATGAACATCCCGTTTCACAGGCATAAACTGACCGAGGAGGAACAGACGCTTGCCTATGACGGTTCCGTACAACTGCGTGAGCTGCAAATATACAACGGCGGCGGCGCGCCCGTCTACATACGGTTGGACGGCGGCGCCTGCGACAGCAACGCGGAGACCGAGGACGGCAGCAAAACGGTGGAAATCCCGCCGGACAAGACCTGGACGGCGGTCAACGAGCCGTTTGGCAAGAGCGTCCGCTCGATCCGGGTAAAGGGAGAGATTGGCACCGTGCTCCAGGTCAAGAGTGTGGAGGTCTAGCGCGGGGCGGATAGAAATTGGAGGGGTGAAGATGAACGGCTATCAAAAGAAGGTTTCAAACGCGGGCGCGCAGTTTGTGCCCGCAGACAAGCCCGCTGGAAAGGCGAAGCAGCCGCAGGTGAAAAAAGGCGGCGATTTGCGGAGCGGGAAGGACGCCAGACAATAGAAAGACACATCGTTTTGTCAAGGGGGGATCAGGATGCGAGAAAAGTCATTGCGGCTGTCGATGCAATTTTTTGCGCAGGTGGCAGAAGAACAAGCCGGATCAATTGCAGAGGATGCGCAGCAGGAAGTTCCGGCGGCAGAAAGCGCCGCTGAACCGGCGCGCGGCGAGGCCTGTCCGGCGGCTCCGGAACAGCCGCCGGACGAATTGGCCGCCTGTGTGGCGGAACAGCTGCAAAACCATCCGGCGATGCAGCGCCTCGAAAAGGCCTTGGCGGAAGCCGGCCTGCAGGCGCTGTCCGCCGCGTTTCCGGAGGCGGGCATCCGCTCGGAGGCGGATTTGCAGGGTATGGAAAACTATGCGGCGTTTGCAGCGTATTTGCTGCGCGGCCTGAGCTATCCGGACGCCTATCTGCTGGCGAACCGGGAGCGGGTTTTTGCGCAGAAGCAGCAGGCCGCGCGGCAGAAAGCCCTTGTGGAACGCGAGGGTAAAGCGCATCTGCGGGCGACCGGCAGCGGCGCGGCGGTCGAGGAGGTCTGCGTGCCGGCGGACACGATGCGGTTCTATAAACAGTTGTTTCCATCCTGGAGTGAAAGCCGGATTCGCAGGCACTATCAGCAGGCGCAGGGATAACGCCGCATGCGCCGGGAGCGGCGGCGATACAGAAGAAAGCGGGGATGAAGGGTTTGTCAGAAATTGTTTTTTCTAAGTCCAGCGGGGTCAACGACAGCATTTTTGGAAAGTCGCAGGAGCCGATCCGGGCGGTTGTGGAGCAGAATGTGGAGAGCTTTGAAAAGGCCTCGATGATCGAACGGGTTTACTGCATGGACACGACCGATTCGTTTGCGGAGAAGTATACGAGCGAGACCTCTTTGGGAAATTTTAAGCCGGTGGGAGAGAACGGGGAGAATCCACGCACTTCCTTCCGCGAAGGCTATGCGCAGGTGATCGAGCCGGATACTTGGAAAAACTCGTTTGAGGTGACCCAGGAAATGGTGGAGGACGCCAAGATGGGAAAGATCCGCTCCAAAGCCAGCGCGTTTACGCTGTCGTACAACCGCACCAGGGAGCTGTTTGCCGCCACGATGTTCGCAGGGGGCGTGGGCAATACGGTCACGTTTGAAGGAAAAACCTACAGCACCAAGGCGGCGGACGGCAAGCCGCTGTTTTCCACGGCCCATACTTCGGTCACGGAGGGCTGCGCGGACCAGAGCAACCTGTTCGACGCGGATTTTTCCTATGACGCGCTGTGCTATCTGGAGGAGGCCATGCAGGGCTATCGGGACGACGACGGCAATCTTTTGAACATTATGCCGGATACCATTGTGATCCCCAACAGCGCAAAGCTGAAAAAAGCAGTTTTTGAGGCGGTTGGAGCGGATGGCATTCCCACAACCGCAAACCATTCGATGAACTACCAGCTCGGCAGGTGGAATGTGGTGGTGTGGCCGTATTTGCCGGTGGTTGCGGGTGTGACGGCAGGCAAAAACGCTTGGTATCTGCTCGACAGCCAGTTCAACCAGGCGTATATGGGGCTGATCTGGCTGGACAGGGTGAAACTCACGGTCAAGTCCTATATCGACGAGACGACCGACGCAAATATTTTCAAGGGCCGCGCGCGGTTTGGCGTGGGCTTTAACAACTGGAGATGCGCGGCCATGTGCGGGCCGGGGATCTCGGGCGCAACGGCGCTGCTGCCCTCGGTTTGATACGACGCTGGGACAAAACGTTAAAAAAGGGACTGGGTTTTCCGCGGAAAATCCAGTCCCTTTTTCTGTGTATGTCGGCAGGCCTGTCCGGCCAACATAAAAATAGCCGCTGCGCACAAGCGCAGCCCGCGTGAATGCGCGGCCAAAGGCAGAGCCTTTGGGCTATTATTTTGAAACAAGCGCCGATCAGCGCAATATGCGCTGATTTGTGCCTGGCGGCATATGCAAATCAGAGATTTGCCGGCGCGGTTATAAAAAATAGCCGCTGTGCAAAGCGATGTGCAGCACAAACCATGGGCCGCTATTTTTTGTTACGGTATGGACTGAAACCCTTCAGGTTTCCTGTTGTAATAAAAAATAGCCGCTGTAAAACGGATGTGCAATGTGAGCTATTTGACAGATCCATGCGCAAATATTAGAATGAAAAAAGCGAGTTCGTCTTAGGCTGAGATAGCGCACTTGTTTTAAGGAGGAATCTGTTACATGAAAACAATCAGATTGTTATACCCGGATCATGTCAGCGGCGGGCTGGAAACCTATTATTTTGGTGCAAATCTGCTGACACATATATTGCCGGCAAACGACAAGCAGCCGCTTGTAAAGGTGGAAGTCGCTCCGCCTGATGGCAAAGAAAAAACGGTAGCAGACGGAATCTATGCAAAGGACGAGGTATTCGCTGGAATCAAAGATGCCATGGAGAAGATTGATGAGGAAAAGCCGGACAGGATTATCACCATCGGTGGAAACTGTATGGTTTCTTTGGCGCCGTTCGACTACCTTCATGGACAGTATGACAATGTCGGAATCATTTGGATTGATGCGCATCCGGATGTTTCTACCGTGAATGACGGCTATCCAAACGCGCATGCTATGGTACTTGGTTCACTGATGGGACGTGGTGCAGAACCTCTTGCAGAGATGATGAAAAACAGGAAGTTTAAGGCTGACGAAATTCTGTACGTCGGCCTGCAAAAGCTCCATGACTATCAAGAGAAGACCTTGCAAAATATGGGCGTGGACTACAAGGTGCAGACAGATGAATTCGTATCGGATGATGCCATCAGGGAATTCATGCAGCGGTTTGATCATCTATTGATTCACCTCGATATTGACGTGCTCGACGAGCACTTTTTTCACTCCACATATTTTGCGAACAGTGAACTTGTTGGGGATGGAGCCGGCGGCGGAAAGATGACGGTCGAAAAGCTTTCCAAACTGCTGGAGTATATAACGGAAAACGCTCGTGTTGTGGGATTTACCATTGCAGAGTATCTTCCGTTCGATGCGTACAGACTTCATAAGATGTTTTCGGAGATCCGTCTTTTTACAGAATAATGCGGTGCTCCAAACAAACTGCATACCTTTTTGCAATCAGGCCCACCAAATTGCGTAATGATCACTTTTGCCATTGCGGCGTTGGGGTTTTTGATGTTGACGGGGTATTCGAGTTTCTTATCATAAGTCCACATAGATTACGCCTCCCTTACGTTTTCCCACGGCCACGGATTGTCGACCCAGGTCCATCTGGTTCCGCCGGAGAAGTCGCTGTGACGGATGGGGCCGTACTTGCTGACATAGTCGGCCAGGGTTTCTTTCTGAAGCTGGAGGTATCTTTTGTAATAGTCCAGCGCTTCCTGATCCTCAGGATGCGTATCTAAAAACAAGCTGGTTTCGACCAGGACAAAGTCGCAGATCTGCAGCCGTTTCATCAGCATCTTCTGGTTGCTATTTTCCACAGCAGACGGCCTCCTCTCCAATAAACGGTTTGTCGAGCTCTAAAAACAGTGTGCCGCGCTCGAGTGCGACGTCGGGATCGTACAACTTCTGCCATTTCTGCATGGGAACATACGCCATTGCAAGTGGAACGTCTGCGCAGAAGGGGTCCGGCATTCTTCTCATTTCGTTCATTCTGATTCTCCCTTCTTTTTTTGCCGCAGTATCTGTCTGCGGCGGGAATGGCGGGATCTGCCCGCTGGATGGTCCCGTATTCTCATTCTATGCGCTTTTTTTTGTCGGGTTCGGCTTTTTTGAGAGGCCTTACCGGCAAAAAACGCGACAATGCGGTTTTTCTGTATGTTTGATGCCTGCCACAAGTGTAAAACGGCAAAAAAAACGCAAAACATTGTTTTGGCAAACGGTTTGTTCAGACAGCAAACAAAACCGGACGTCTTTGCCAGCAAAACGGGCGCGGCTATATTTTCCAAATTTTTTTATGATACTTGCGGATGCTTCGAGAGATACTATAGATACCGCAGCCTTTTAATGTAGGGTGGAGGTAGATTTTGCAAAGGCTTATCAAACTTTTTGTTGCGTTTGCAGTGGCGGCGTGTTTGCCGCTTACCACCTTTGCAGCTTCACAGCTGACAATTACCGACATTCGGGAGAGCATACAGGAAAACAATCTCGATATTCAAATTGTCTATCCGCAGATAGACGGTGACAACCTTACCGAACCGGCGCAGAATATCAACTCAACGATTCAGGAATATGTGAAGATACTCAAAAACAGCGCGACGAAAAAGAGGGATACCGGCGGAAGCGCGGAGGGTGTGTTTGCATACAACACCGCGCGAAATGCCGGCGGCTATGTCAGCTTAGTGTTAAAGGACACGCTGAACGCTTCGAGCCTTGCGCATCCGGAGACAAACCAGCGCTCCATCACATTTGAAGCCATGACCAAGCAGGAGCTGACATTCGACCAGTTGTTTGTGGAGAGTAAGGACTATAAGAATGTTGTGAACGAACTGATAAACGACGAGATAGCCAAAAGAGCGCTTGGAGACAAACTGCTTGAGGATTATAAAGGCGTATGTTCCAATACAAAATTCTATTTAACCGATACGTCGGTGGTCATTTATTACAATCCTGCGGAGTGTTTTCCCCATTCGGAGGGGATCGTGGAGTTTGAGATTCCGTACAGCCAGTTAAACGGTATTCTGAAACCGGAAATCACATCGGCTCTGGCGTAGGGCTTTGTTTAGGGTCTCTGCGCCGGTGTACTTCATAAAAGGCTGCGGCAATTTGTTTGGTTTGTGCCACTGCTTCGGCAGTGGCACCTTTTATTGCTAGGGAAGTTGGGCGGATGGCCGGAACGCTTTTCATTTCGGCTTCTGTGCAGTATAATAACAGTACCACGCCGCAACCAGCGGCGGTGCGCCACGGCAAAAGGAGCAGGGAGGATACCCTGTGGCAGCATCATATAGAATACACAGCCCATAAGGAGGCAGATGCATATGGACAGAGAGTGCAAACGTGTAGCGGATTCCAAAACGGAACAAATTCAGATTTTGATGCCGGAGCACATCAACGGCAACAAGCGCCTGTTTGGAGGCAAGCTGATGGAGTGGATCGACGTGGTGGCGGCGGTGGTTGCCCGGCGGCACTCCGGCTGCGAGGTGACGACGGCCTGCGTGGACAACCTGCAGTTTAAAGCGGCGGCCTATGTCAACAGCACGGTGATTTTGGTAGGCACCATCACCTATGTCGGCAACACGTCGATGGAGGTGCGGGTGGTGACCTATGTGGAATCGCTCTCGGGTATGCGCAGGATCGTCAACCGTGCCTACCTTGTGCTGGTTGCGCTGGACGAGCAGGGGCATCCCAAGCCCGTTCCCGGCCTGCAGCCCGAGACAGAAGAGGAAAAACTGGAGTGGGAGGCCGGGAAAAAACGGCATGAGCTGCGCAGGCAAAGGCGGCTGGAGCACTATTGACCGTCCGCGGGCCAAAGGGGGCATGAAAATGCATACACAGATTTATTTTGGCGGAACGATTTTGACCATGGAGGAACCGCTTGTGGCCGAGGCGGTGCTGGTGCAGGATGGACAAATTGTACAGGTTGGTTCGTTGCAGGAGGTCAGGGCAAGCGGGCAGGCGGATACCCGGATGGTGGATCTGAAGGGAAAAACGCTGCTCCCCGCCTTTATCGACCCGCATGGCCATATCACGGCGTTTGCCAGCACGCTGCAGCTCGCCCCACTGGAGGGGGCGCGGGATTTTGCGGAGGTTGTGCAGCGGCTCCGGGACTATGGCGAAGCCAATCCGCTCAAAAAGGGCGACTGGATTATCGGCTTTGGCTATGACCACAACCAGCTCGCGGAGAGCAGGCATCCCGGCCGGACGCTGCTCGACCAGGTGTCCGCCGAACATCCGGTGCTGATCACCCATAAATCGGGGCATATGGGGGTGCTGAACACTGCGGCACTGCGGGCCGCCGGCGTCACGGCCAAAACGCCCGACCCCGAAGGCGGGCGGATCGGCAGGGAACCGGACGGCAAAACGCCGAACGGGTACCTGGAAGAGACGGCGTTTATCCGGTGCGCTTCAGAGGTTCCCGCTCCCAGCCGGGAGGAGATGCTCCGGCTGCTGGAGAAGGCGCAGCAGGTTTACCTGCAATATGGCATTGCGACCGCGCAGGAAGGCAAGATGCAGCGGCAGGAATACGAGGTACTGCGGGCCGCTGCGGACAGCGGCAGGCTGTCCATTGATGTGGCGGGCTACGCGGACATGCAGGCCTGTCCCGGCCTTGTGGAGGAGAACCGCGAGACGGTGGGCGTTTATCATGGCGGGTTTAAGCTTGGTGGGTACAAAATTTTTCTGGACGGCTCTCCGCAGGGGCGCACGGCGTGGCTTTCCCAGCCCTATGAGGGGGCGGAAGACGGCTACCGGGGCTATCCGGTGTACCAAGACGGGCAGGTGCGCGCATTTGTGCAAAAATCGGTTGCCGAAGGCGTCCAGCTTCTTGCGCACTGCAATGGAGATGCCGCCGCGGACCAGCTTTTGCAGGCGTTTGAACAGGTGTGTCCGGAGAAAGACCGGGCCGCCGCCCTTCGTCCGGTGATGATCCACGCGCAGACGCTGCGGCCCGACGACCAGCTCGACCGCGCCCGGCAATTTGGAATGATTCCCTCCTTTTTTGTCGCGCACACCTGGTTTTGGGGCGACGTGCATCTGAAAAACCTGGGCCGGCGGCGCGCCGAACGCATCAGCCCGGCTGCGTCGGCAGCCCGGAGGGGGATGGCGTTCACGTTTCATCAGGATACGCCGGTGGTCCCGCCCGACATGCTGTTTACCGTCTGGTGCGCCGTGAACCGCGTGACGAAGGACGGCGCCCGGCTTGGGGCAGAGGAGTGCGTTTCGCCGCTCGAGGCGCTGCGTGCGGTGACAATCTATGCGGCGTATCAGTATTTCGAGGAGGAGCAGAAGGGCTCCATCCGCGCAGGCAAGCAGGCGGATTTTGTGGTGCTTGACAGAAATCCGCTCGCTGTGCCGCCGGAGACGATCAAGGATATCCAAGTGGTTGCGACCATCAAAAACGGCGAAGCTTTGTACCGCCGTGCCTGAACAATTGCGGCGGGCTGCAAAACTGGAAAAGGAGAGAGGACGGTTTGAAGCAGATATTTGTGTCCGCCGTGCTCGTCGCCGCGGGCAGCTCGCGGCGGATGGGCGGGAAAAATAAGCTGCTGCTGCCGCTGGCCGGAGAGCCGGTGGTTGTACATACGGCGCGCGCCTTTGAAAGGTGTGCGGAAATTGACGAGATCATCATTGTGACCAGAGCGGAGAGCATTCCGCAATTTGAGCAACTCATGAAAACGGCGGGCATCGGGAAATGCCGGGCTGTGACGGCGGGCGGCGGCACGAGACAGGAATCGGTATGGCGCGGGTTGATGGCGGCGAACGAGGCGTGCACCCACTATGCCATCCACGACGGCGCCCGGCCGCTCTGCACCCCGGCTCTTTTGCGGCGCGTGATCAAAGACGCGGTTCAATATGGCGCCGCAACGGCCGGCGTTCCCGCTAAGGACACCATGAAAGTTGTGGATGACCAGCATAGGATCCTGGATACGCCGGACCGCGCGTCCCTCTACCATACGCAGACGCCCCAGGTGTTTGAGGCGGCGCTCTACCGTGCGGCGGCGGAGACCGCCCGCGCGCAGGGCAAGGACTTCACGGACGACTGCCAACTGCTTGAAAACAGTGGCGTGCGCGTCTACATGTCCGAGGGGGCGTATACCAATATCAAGATTACCACGCCCGAGGACCTGCTGTTTGCGCGGGCGGTGCTCGAGGAGAGAGATACGCCCATGTAGGTTGCATTTTGCATGGGAATGTTGTAAGATATAGCACAGCCGATGTTGCTGCGCGCAGCGAAACATACCGGTTCGGAAAGCTTTCCGCAGTATAGAAAAGGCAGCCGCGGGATGGCGTGTATACGCTTTCCCGCGGCTTTGCGCAGCAACGTGATCATTTTTAAATAGCAGTTGTCCCGCGGCTCTTCCCAATATAAGCCCGGGGCGGCGGAATGGATGGGATGGCATGAAGCGATCTGAGTTTTATTATGACCTGCCGGAAGAACTGATTGCGCAGACGCCTGCGCAGCCCCGCGATTCCTCCCGTTTGATGGTGATGGGGAGGGAGACCGGCGACATCAGCCACCATCGTTTTTATGAGCTTGCAGACCTGCTGCAGCCAGGCGATCTGCTGGTGCTCAACGACTCCAAGGTTTTGCCCGCTAGACTCTATGGCGTTAAGGAGGAAACAGGCGCCGCAATGGAGTTTTTGCTGGTCGAACGGAAGGAGAAAGACGTTTGGGAAGTGATGGTGCGGCCGGGCAAAAAGGCCAAAGAGGGCAGCCGCTTTTCGTTTGGA